>JAKJEP010000260.1 GCA_022705365.1 Planctomycetota bacterium
GTCATTTCGACCGAAGCCGAAGGCGAAGTGGAGAAATCTATTAAAAATCCTTATCGCCGCCGGCGATACCGCTGTCATTCCCGCGCAGGCGGGAATCCATCTTCCTCTTTTTGTTTTTGCCTTTCACATTGCCATTTTGCTATTTGATTTTTGATTTTTTATTTTTCTTCATCCTCCCTCTACCATCTTTATCTCCTCCTCCCCCAGCCCGTACAGCTCATACACCGCCCGGTCGATCTGCCCGTCCACCGCCATTATCTGCCGCTCATACACCTTCTTCTCCTCCGGCGTCCGGGCAACCGCCAATGACTTCTGCAAGCCCAGCATCGTCTCCACCATTTGAATAAATTGATTCACATTTTTGTTTGTCTTTGGCAATGGCATATCACGAAGTTCCGCTAAAGTAGTCTGTCTGAAATCATCTTTTGTTGCAATTGAGGAAGTATTAATATACACGAAAGAAAAAAGAGTACTATTCAAAATCCCCAAAACATAAAAAGGATCGTATTCTATATTTGTTATTATAAAAGGATTTATATCTTTTTTGAAAACCATCTCTTTTTCAAAATATGTACATAATAAGCGGTCTTGCCGACTTATAACCCTGCGGATTAAAATTTTAGGACTAGCTTTATAGAATGGAATTAAAGATTTTTTTTCAGACATATCTGCAAATACAATTTTATCTGTTTGCAATCTGTATCTGTATGTTTGTCCCTTTTCTAAAAATGGAAACCACATTTCATTATTTTTAGATCCAGAAGTCTGAAAACGACTTGCTGAAAGGCCTTGGGTTGAAATCGAAATATCACCAAGTTTCACATACTCATTCATCAATAAAAAACGGTTTAATATGTTCGCAGCAATTGGCTCAAGAATGATCTTATAGTCCGGTGAGGCAAGGAAACTGCTTTTTACAACTTTGTATGGTATAGATAACATGTCAAAAGATTTACTTTTTTTGGGAAATTGGTAAATTTTATATGCAGTAACTTCTTTTTTTGAAAAGACATAAACTCCGGTGTCAACGTATGCATTCTTAAACACATTAAAAGGTAAGTTGACAAGGTACTGTAAACCTGAATTTTCAAATAAATATTTTCGTAGTTTCGAGTAATTTTGTCCTGTTTGCCAAGTAACCGATGAAATAAAACTTAACAAGCCATTTGAATTTAACTTTTGTATCATTTGCGCAATAAAGATTACTGCAGAATCATATTTTCTTTCAAGAAATGGATTTTTTTGCCTATAGTAATCTCGTTCAAAATAAGTCATTAATTCTAAAGGTATATACGGCGGATTCCCAATCACCGCATCAAACCCCTCCTCTTTCTCTGTGCCCTCGGTGGCCTTCCTTTTCCCCCGGAACACCTCCTCAAACTCCGCCCGCCAGTCAAACGCATTAATCTTGAAATGCTCCTCCTCATCGAACATCGTCATCTGCTTGCCTTCATAAAAATCCGGCCCGATCAGGCTGTTCCCGCACTTGATATTCGCCCCCAGGTCCGGCAGCGCCCGCTCCTTATGAAACAGCACCAGTTGCCGCTCCCCCTCCAGCACCTTCAGGAGAAGCGAGAGCTTGGTCACCTCCACCGCCTGGCGGTCAATATCCACCCCGTAAATATTGTTCAGCAATATCCGCTTCTTCTCCGCCGTCGTCAGCTTCAAACCCCCCGACGGTGTATCCGCAATCCGCGGCTCCTTCCCCTTCCTGTGCTTCTCCGGCTCATGCTCCAGGTACCACTTCAAATGCCAGTCCAGCAGATACTGGTACGCCCCGATCAGAAACGACCCCGACCCGCACGCCGGGTCCAGAATCCGCAGCTTCTCCGCCTCCTTCGGTGACTTCCCCTCCACCAGCCTGCCTACCGTGTTCTCCACGATGTAATCCACGATATACTTCGGCGTATAATACACCCCGCCCGCCTTCTTCACCTCCGGCTTCTCCTCGATCTTCGCCTGATGCCCCTTCGTCAGCGTAATCACCTTGCCCAGGAACTGCTCATACACCTGCCCCAGAATTTCCGCCGGCAGCACCGAAAACTCATACGGGCAGTCCGGGTAATACAGCGTCTTCAAAATATCCTTCAGCGGCTTATCGTCAATCGCCAGCCCCGGCGTCAGGTCGTCCGGCTCCTCCGGCCTCTCCTTCTCCGGCTGAAAATGGAACAGCCCCGAATTGTACAGGTCATCCGCCTTGCGGAACAGCGTACACAGCCGCCCATAAACCCCCGTCCCATTGGTCAGCCCCAGCAACTGCCCGTACGGCTCGATCCCCCGGTCCTCACAGATTCGCAAAAAGATAATCCGGTCAATCGTCTTCTGCACCGCAAAATTAAGCTGCCGGATGGTCAAACTCCCATTCCGCAGCGCAATATTCCGCGCCATGCTGTCTCGCCAGCTCTCGATCTCATCCAGAAAGGCAGTGTCCACCTCCGCCGTGCCCTTCTTCAGCCGGCTCTTCTCCGCGAACTTGTCAAACGACCCCTTCAGAATCGCCTCCCGCGAAAATATCGACGCAATCTCCTCCCACCGCTGGGGGTACTCGTGATAATGGTAATACTTCACCCGCGCCGCCGACGCCTTGTCCGTCTTCACCGGCTTCACCCGGCAGTCATACACCGAAAACTCCTCAAAGTCCGTCAATATCGACAGCGGCAGCTTCGACGACCACGCATACCGCCGCAACTGGAACGCCGGGTTCACATCGTCTTTGACATTCACCGCCGGCTTCTTCGCCTCAATGAAAAACTTCCGCGTCCCCCCAATCCGGAAACAGTAATCCGGCGCCTTCGTCGCCGCCCCCACCTTGATCGCGTCCTCATGGATCACGTCCTTGTACGCCTCCGCATGGCCCTGCGTATTATTGATATCCCACCCCAGCAGCTCGAAAAACGGATCGATAAATTCATGCCTCACCTGCGTCTCATTATAATTCCCGGCTTTATACGCCTCCGCATTGTCCGCAAACCGCTCCACCAGCCGCTCAATCTCTTTCGGTGCACTCACAAGCCTTTCCTTTCCTTATTCTTCCAGGTATGCCCTGCATACCATCTTCCCATATTCCATTCCCGCATCCGATGGTCATTTCGACCGAAGCCGAAGGCGAAGTGGAGAAATCTATTAAAAATCATTATCGCCGCCGGCGATACCACGGTTATTCCCGCGCGGATGTACCGCCGGCCTCTTGCTTCATTCTGGTAGGGTATGCTCTGCATACAATCTTTCGCTATCCTACCACGTTCCCATATTCCATTCCATCGTCCACTGGTCATTTCGAGCGTGTCGAGAAATCTATTTAAATATCCGCATCGCCGTAGGCGATACCACGATTATTCCCGTGCCGGCATGTACCGCCGGCCTCCGGCCGGCCTCTTGCTTCATTCTGGTAGGGTATGCTCTGCATACCATCTTTCGCTATCCTACCACGTTCCCATATTCCATTCCATCGTCCACTGGTCATTTCGAGCCTGTCGAGAAATCTATTTAAACAAGCATCGCCGCCGGCGATACCACGGTTATTCCCGTGCCGGCATGTACCGCCGGCCTCCGGCCAGCCTCTTCTTCCAATTCTCCTATACGACCTATAAGACTTATATGACCTATTCTTCTCTTCTACCATTAAATCAGCCCATCTCAGCCAATCCGGCTCAGAATACTTTTGGAATTATAATCTTTCCCTATCCTATAACAATCCCAAAATCCAATAATTGTGCCATATCCATCGTGGCCGTGCCTGCCATTCCATCGCCGGCACGTACCGCCCGCCTCTGTGTTCTCGTTTATCTCTATGTATCCATACTCATTTCCTTTCTTTTTTTAAATATTTTTTCTTATTGCTTTTTTAAATAAAATGATTTATTATATGTCACTAATATATTCTCGCTCTTTCTCCGTGTCCTCTGTGATCTCTGTGGTTGACTTTCTTTTCCCGCCTGTCTCTGCCTGCCTCTACCCATAAAAACCCATCACCCTCTCAACTTTTTGTTTCAGCCTATTATTCGTCACGGTCTTTTTCTTCTTTGCTCTGCCCGCCCAGGAGTCCTTTGGCATCCTGTCCGTCCAGTTCCAGATGCGGCACCGCCGTTTCCAGCCGTTTCTCCACCCGCTGGATAGGCTCAGCCGGAGGGATATTCTCCGGCATTGTGCCGCCGATCCGCTCAATAGCCTCCCGCACCTCCCGGCCTACCTTTTTATGAGTCTGGATCGCACGCTCCTGACCTTTTATATTTTCCCTTTGCAGTTTCTCCCGCGTCTGCGTCATCCGAAACTGATTGGCCGCCAGCTCCGTCGCATTCATCCGGTCCATCAGATTCTCTTTGGGATGAATTTTCTTGAACTTCTTGATATCCTCCACACCCTTGCCGCCGTAAAGCCCCTTGTACCCCGCGTCATGAAAAACCCCGAACATTTTATTCTGCACCCCCGCCTCCCGGGCCGTGCCGGACAAGGCCCGGAACTCCTCGGATGCCTGCCTTCTCAGCTCCAGCCGCTCTTTGTCCGCCGCCAAAGCATCGGATACTTCCTGCCGGCGGGTCTGAATGGCAAAATATTTCTGGGCGTTGGCGATCTGCGGCTTACGCGGGTCCCCGTTCTGGGCTATCAGGTAGCAGGCAAACCGCGAAAGATGATAATCATTCACTTCTCTTTCACCCCCTTTGCCCAAAACGATCATTTTGCCGGCGCCGGCAAAATGATAACTCGGATCATTACCTGATTGCTGGCACGATGTTTTGGCCCGGTTTATGGCATCTTCAAACCGCCGCCATTGGTTATATCCCAATAACGGCTGCAAATCCCTGGCACTCCAGTACTCAGCACCATAGGAATTGACTTGCTTTAATTCCTCAAACGTCTTTTGCCTGACAACCGGAAGATTTTTGCCTTCTGAATCGATCCCCATTTTCATATACCTTTCCTCATAGCCGCGTAGGGTCGGCAACTGGTTGCCGACGCGAAACCTTTTTAAACAACTTCTTTCCCAAACTCCCAAACATCAAATCCTGCCAATTTTATTTTCTCTGTATTCCTTCGTGTCCTCGGTGTTCTTCGTGGTTTATATGATTATATCCGTCACCATTAAATCCTGTCCATCCTGTAATCCTGTCTAAATTATATTTTTCTTAGCGCCTTTGCGCCTCCGCGGGATACCTTCGTAACCTCTTACTTTCTCGCCCACTCAGCAGCGAACAGCGTGAGCGTCAAAAGGGGCATAGGACCGCGGCGATCTCGCCGCAGGCCGTGCCTGCCCAGCCAGCCTTGTCTTTCCAAAATACCA
>JAKJEP010000261.1:0-470 GCA_022705365.1 Planctomycetota bacterium
GCCCGCCAGCTTTCGCTGGACCGGGAAGTGGCGATTAAAGTTCTGCCCCGCCGGCTGAGCGAAAATCGCGAATATGTCGAGCGGTTTTACAAGGAAGGACGGGCCGCCGCCCGGCTGAACCATAACAATATTGTCCAGGCCATCGATGTCGGCGAGGCCAGCGGTTACCATTATTTCGTGATGGAATATGTCAAGGGAACTACCGTATATGACCGGCTGAGCAGGGGGGAAATCTATTCGGAAAAAGAAGCCCTGGATATCATCATCCAGATCGCCGATGCCCTGGGACATGCCCATGAACGGGGCCTGATCCACCGCGATGTAAAACCCAAGAATATCATGATCACGGAGAACGGGATCGCCAAGCTGGCGGATATGGGTCTGGCCCGCGAGACGGCGGACATGAAGGCGGCCATGGCCGAGGCCGGCCGGGCTTACGGTACTCCGTACTACATCAGTCCCGAGCAGAT
>JAKJEP010000261.1:480-5264 GCA_022705365.1 Planctomycetota bacterium
TTATATTTCCCCGGAGCAGATTCGCGGGGAACTGGATATCGATTTCCGGGCGGATATTTACTCGCTCGGGGCCACCTTCTACCATATGGTCACCGGCAAGGTTCCGTTTGAAGCTCCGACCCCTTCGGCGGTGATGCATAAGCACCTGAAAGAAATCCTCGTGCCGCCGGATCATATTAACAGCGCCCTGAGCGTCGGGGTGGCCGAAGTGATCGAAGTCATGATGGCGAAAAAACGCTCCGACCGCTACGGCAGTATCAAAATGCTCATGGAAGATTTGAAGGCGGTCCAGGAAGGCAGACCCCCCTTGCAGGCCCATCAGAAATTCGACGCCCATGTCCTGGTGGATCTGGAAAAAGGCGGCGCCGAGCGCGACCAGGAACAGGAAACCGCCTCAGAAAGCGACTCCGGCAAATTAGGGCTGAAGATGGCCATTATTATCCTGTCGGGTGCCCTGGTCATTGCGTTTCTGGTCATCATTATCCTTCTGAACAAATCCCCTATTACCTGACGGCACCATTCTTGCCGGCTTTATCGCAAAAGCGACAAGATACTGGTCATATTTTGATTTAGGGACGCCAGTACCGAGGTTCCCACCTGCATAAGCAGTTGCAGCCGGTTGTTGTTGGCGGTTTCCGAGGCGTAGTCCAGATCCTCGATACTGCTGAGGGCATTGCTTTTGGCGATTTTACCTTCCGCCAGCGAATTCAGAGTGGCATTGATCGTATAGGACTGCACTGCACCGAGGCGGGCGCGATCGGTGGCCACCTGCAAAGAAGCCGCAGAGGCGATGTTGACCGCCTGCTGGTAATTGCCGGTCGAAAGGGCGTTGGCTCCGCCGCTTTTCAGGCTGCTTAGATACCCCAGCGAATCGTTTCCCAGCCCGGAGGAATTCAGTGACGACAAGCCGAAATGAATTTTATTAATCGGATTGGCATTGAGCTGCCAGTTTGCACCCCCGCCGGTAATGGAAAACGCGGAACTGCCGCCGCCGACATTGCCAAAGGATTCCTGCAAGGTGAACCGCACAGAGGTGGAACCGCTGCTGAAATAGACACTCAAACCGTCTGACGTGGCGGTCTGACCGTTGATGGTAACTGTTGCGTCAACTCCCGTATCGCTGGTAGCCGAGCCGTCCATCTGGAAGGTTCCGTCGGTTACGCTGATGCTGACCGACTGGCTGGAGCCATAATTCTGCGAACGAAAATACAGGGTACCGCCATCCACTTCCGCGACCACCCCGGTAGCATCGGAAACAGCGTTCACGGCGGTCTCTATATCGCTGATGGCGGCGCCGGTGGAAAAGGAAAATTCCTCGGTTCCGTTGTTTCCCGTTACCGAGAATGTCACATTGTCCGTCAAGGCTCCATCGGAATAGGAAATGACAGCCTTTTCCGCGGCGGCGACCACCTCCACGGCCACGCTGACCGAACCGCCGCCGGTATCGGCGGAATGGACGCGAACATCCGCCAGTTCGGCGGTGTCGATTCCGGAGGTGGTATAACCAATCCCGCCATCCAGCAGGCGGATATTTTCAAAGGCAGTGGTATTTACCAGGGTGTCAATCGCATCAATCGCCGCATCGATTTCCGCCTGATAGGCGGCCCGCTCTTCCGCGGTGGCTGAGGAGCCGGCGGCGGCCAGGGCGCTGGTCTGGATCGTTCCCAACAAGGAGGAAATCTGGGCCATGGCCCCATCGGCGGTATCAATCACGCTGTTAATCCGCTGGCCGTTTTTGGCTGCGGCATCGATCTGCGCAATGCTTGATTTCAGATTCTCCGCGGCAATCACCCCGGCCGGATCATCCGAGGCGGACAGAATCCGTTTGGCCATTGTCAGCCGCAGATTGGAGGCATCCAGGGCCGCGGAGGTTTGGGAAAGAGTGTTCAGAACCCGCAGCATACCCATATTATTCAAGGTCAACGACATCTCTGATGTCCTTCCTCTATCATGGTTCCGCCGGGCCGGAACCGGTCCATGCGATTCCCGGGCGCATAAAAAAAGAGGCACGGCCGGTGCGCTTTCGCGCTAACGGCAGTGCCTCCTGAGGCGCTATGTTTTTCCGCTATTTCCCATCCGCCCAATCAACAGGAGCGATATCCCTGAATCAGCCGATTCCATGAGAAAACAGCAGACGTACAGTACAGCTTATGCAGTATAAAATATAATTGCAGTTCCGGCAAATGGAACCGCAAAAGAATGACGGTTATCGGAACCTAAGAGTTATTACTATATTTGTCAAAATCCCGGTAGATATGCGGATTACTCTTTTGGTTTAAGAATCTTTCGGATGGCTTTGGCGACTCCCTTCGCCAGTTCCTGCGGACCGGTACGAACCGCGCTTTTCACGCGACCGGTACAGTTTCCTTCGGCCAGCAGAGTTCCTGTCTGGCCGTCCACAAACTGCATCCGGCAGATCGCTTCATCGAGCGGGCCGGCCGCCTTATCGACCACACCCCCGATATCGTATTGGATTACCCGCCCCTTAATCACCAGCGTCTTGTCCGCCGGACCGGTAAAAAACGGCCCCACTTCTTCTTTCGACACGCCCTTGACCTTATCCGTTATCGAACGGCTGGCATACTGCAAATCTTCCGTGATCGCGGCCGGCACCAGATTCAGAAATTCCTGCGAACACACTTCGCCGACATCATTCTGGAACGGCTCCACCGATACTCCGCCGTATTGACTTGACAACAGCGACATCTGTTCCTGACTGCCCTGGATCAAAACGAATTTTCCGGAACTGCCCGTCAGGGCATATACTCCTTCCTTGATTCCCCGCGTACAACCCGCGAAACCGAACCAAACCGACAGAATCAAGGAACTAACGGCTACCATGGAAGCAAACCATACCTTATTTCGCATTGACAGACTCCTTATTACGTTGCTCTTCCTTTTTTGCACCTGCCCGGCCTGTTCAGCCGGAAAACCGCCCTATTATATCTTTTCCCCGGTAAAAGCATAAAGAGAAATCTATCCCAGACCAATATCGACGCCAGCGTCAAAAACTCTTCGATCCCTTGTTATTGGGGAGCCAGAGTGAGTTTTTGGATATCCATATCGGTAGATTGTCAGCCCAAAATTTTCAATTCCTCTCTCTGGGTCATCGGCAGTACTGGCAATGAGGATTTTTACAGGTTTTTGGCATTTTTTTGCTGGGATTCCCGGTTGGTTTTCCCTTTATTGGCCCGGTTTTTGAGGGATTTTATTAAGTTATTTTTTCCTATCCAGTCGATACATCCCGTGCGAATCGGAAGCAGAGTAATTGATTCTGTACACGTAATTATAAAATATTAAAGGATTTCGATTATGGATCAGTATCTGTACTTTTTTCATTGTCTGTTGACTACCAGTTTGCTGGCGGCAGGGCTGGGGCTGCCGAATGTTTGTGTCTTTGCCTATGAACTCCATGGCGACAATTGTCATAACTATTTTATTGACAACGAGATAAACACTAATGAAAAAGAATCCTGTTTTACCCAAACAGGACCTGAGGAGGCTGAAAGTTCACAACAACTTTCAGCTTCCAGCTTTGAAAACCGGATGGAATATAACCGGAATCACAGCCCCCCGGTTCTGGTATAAAATATTCCAAAGAACCGGTCAATAATTTCATAAAACCAGTTATAATAATACTTTACGGCTGAGCCAATCACTCAGCCTTTTTCTTTGTCCGGATTTACCAAACCATCTCCAAATTCAAATGAAACAAGAAGTTAGACGCCAGCGTCACAAGCTCAACGATTCATATGCCTGGGGAGCCGGAGCAGTTTTGGGATGTCCATATCGGCTTTTGGCGGTTCCGTCAATGAAACAAGTAATAGCATGAAAAAAAAATTTCTTATTTATTTTTGCATAGACAAACCTTTTACCGAAGTTATAATAATGTTTGAGTTGGATTGTCGAATGAGTTAGACAGTCAGTTGTTCGGTTCTTGTCAGTTTTTTGCCTGGACCCCATCTTGTTATCTCAGTCGCTGTTCCCAACCAAAATTAGGAACGAGTGTTTTCCTCTTTCAGTCAGACCTGGAAAGTAAAATGCGGGTCAAGAAAAATCCTATTGTAGGAGTGTGTTATGGGTAAGAAATTGTATGTAGGTAATATGAGCTATGATGTTGATAATGCCGCTCTGGAGCAGCTTTTCGCCGCTCACGGAACCGTGGAAAGCGTCAATATCATCAGCGACCGGGCAACGGGCCGGAGCAAAGGTTTCGGATTCGTTGAAATGGGTTCGGATGAGGAAGCCAAGGCTGCGATTGCGGCTTTGGATGGCCAGGAAGTCGGCGGTCGGCCGATCAAGGTCAACGAAGCCAAGCCGAAAGAAAGCCATGGCGGCGGCGGCGGACGCAGCGGCGGCGGACGGGGCCGTGGCGGTTACGGCGGCGGTGGCGGCGGTGGCAACCGTGGCGGTGGTTACGGCGGTGGCGGCGGCGGTCGCTCCGGCGGCGGTGGCTATGGTGGTGGCGGCAACCGCTACTAAGACCTGCACTGCAGCGCAAGAGACCGGCCTTCTGGCCGGTTTTTTTCGTCCGGCGTCAGGTAGCCGGGCACCACCGGCCCGAGTCAGGGCATACGCTGGCCCGTGCACCATGGCACCAGACCTGTTCTTCCTCCAGCCGCAACGCGGTAGCCGGGTCGGTGTCAAAAGCGACTGCCAGCGCCTGCGCGACATCGGCCTGCTCGATGGGCAGTTCCCAGGTCAGGAATACCTGCGTGCAATCCTGGGCAGGGGCAAAGTCGGCCTCATCAAAGCCGGCGCTGTGGCGCGCAATGACGGCGTGG
>JAKJEP010000262.1 GCA_022705365.1 Planctomycetota bacterium
ATGTATTCGAGCCAGCAGATTCGACAATTCCTCAAAAAAGTCCTCCGGCAGAGCCGGATTCTCCGCCAGCGATTGCCCCTCGATATAACGGTAAATCAGTCCCGTCCGGCCATATCTTCCCAAAAGCTGCGGCACTGCCTGCTCCCCTCCGATATACGACAAAATCCCGCTTTCGTGCCGGGCCAGCATCTCCCCCAGCCAGGTCAAAGGCACCCCCAGAAAATCCGCACAACGCCCCAGCTTTAATACAATTTGATCCTTTTCCCCAGTCTTCTCTCCCGCCTTTTCCCGGCTATACAAAGACGTTGCCGCAAAAAAATCATGCTTGAACACACAAACCCGGGTATAAACCACCCCTTTCCAGGCGATTTGATCCGGCACATTCTTCCTGCCGCAGGCTCGTAATTGCTGGCCAATATTCATTTTCATACGAAAAATAATACCTTGTTCGCTAGCCGCTACTCAAAATCTTCTTTGTTGTTTTTGATAAACATTTCCAATACGTATATAACCTTTTGCTATTATACTACTTAAATCGAATCATTACAGTTTATTTGTTGCTTTTTTTCACATTTCCGGCAGCCCACTGGTTTCCCCTCTCACAAAAAACAATATTTACTTTTTTCGTAACAACTTGTAATTTAAAACTTTATAAACAAAAAACAGAATGAAACGCCCAGCCCAAATTCGCTGGCATAATGTTTGCACCTTCTTTGAGAGTTGTTTTAGCTTAATAGCTAATTAGCATAAATTACTGTGAAATATGTTTTTCGTATAACATATTTTGGTTACTTATAAGTGAGAGAGAGCTTATTTACCCAAGCGGATATACTATCGTAAAAATGGCAGAGGCATTTTTTACCATTTTTTAGACATTTTTATTGATTTTATATCGGCAGGTAAGTAATATAAGGAAATGAAAATTAAATAAGGAAAGGGTCATACCAGGCAGATTTCGAAATGAATTTATAATGGAAGACCAGGCCTGGGAGGGAGAGAGAGAATTCTTCCCATGCAGGTCACGGCGATTGCGGTAAGCGTTGTTTGTACAAAGTGAAGGTACAGGAACCGGTTACCGAATCAAAGCTGGCCATCGCAAGTCTTCCCGTCATCTGAGTGTAGTAATGTTTTTTTCTATCTGTATTGTTTTGGTATGCAATAACAGGATGAAGGGAGAGAGTATGGAAAATGTGACATTGAGGCTAGACACCCGATCGTATCGCTGGTTCCGAAGTATGTTTGTGGCAGGACTCAGCCTGTTGCTGACGGTCTCGGCGGCAAAAGCCGCCTTGGTTCCGATTGACAATCAATTTGACATTTATCGCAACAACGCCCTGGTCCCGCAATCGTTGTCTTCCACCACCGGCTATCTGCCCGGCGGATTGGTCTATGACTGGCAGCAGGATTCCTATCCCCAATATAAATCCCTTGCCCACAGCGGCTCTTCCTCCGGAAATCCAGAAACGGACAATCCGCAGCTATACCAGCATGTCTATGCCTATAGCCTTCCGGACACCCAAACCGTCTATCAGGCCTCCAACCTGACGGGCAACACCCGCACGCTCATGGTCACCAAAGAGGACGCGGGAATCAAAGCCGGAAAAAAAGTCACCGTCAAAAGCAACGTCATTCTGGACGGCTCGCTTCTGCTGGTCAAATGCAGTGATAATCTCGACGACTACGAAGGCCTGCTGGCCTCTTTTGATCTGCTCGTTACCCGTGATACCGTAAAAAAAGGGAAACCCGTCTCCAAAAAACTGAGCAAAGGCTCCGTAAAACTTATCGGACTGGAAGATGGCAAAGTAAAAATCAAAACCACCGGAAAAATCAAAAAGAGTCTTTTTTCCATCAACCAGGAATCCGATGATATTTACCGAATCGACTTTGATGAAGCCTTAATCCCGTATAAGACCAAAGTAAAGATTGGCGAGGAGTTCACCATTACGACTCAGATAACCAGCCAGATTCAAAGCCAGGGATACGGCACCGGCGCCGAAGTCATTTTCGCCCCCGACCTGCCCGGCTTGCCCGCACCGGCCCTGCCGACCATTCTGGAAAGCGGTGAAATCCCCGAACCGGCCACCCCCCTGCTGATGCTGGTCGGCACCCTGGTAGCACGGCGTATTACCAAACTGAAAAAACAAAAAACCAAATAACGTGTAGGTTATAAATGACACAACTGAAACAACCAAATTCAGGGAGAAAAAAAATGAGAACAAAACTTTTCGCACTGCTGATCGCTGGTTTGCTGGGTGTCATCCCGCAAGTGTCTTCCGCCATCATCATCACCGGCTGGAATGTCACCATTGACAATTCGCTGGGTTCTGTCGTAGTGGATGATAAAGCGGGAATATTTGAAGATGGTGTCTTTAATGACGGGCAGACCGTCGTCATTGAAATCGTCAAGGAATTCACCTCGCCGGATTTCGATGACTTTGATTTGGGACAGCCGCTTTTCTTGCGTTTCGAAAAACTCAGCGAGAATTCACCTAGCAATATCGTCATTGTCAATGAATATATCACCAACAGTTCGGTGGTGAACTGGTACGATTTCCATATGGCCGTGGCTTCCAACCTCAATAACAATCAGGGAGAACCGGCCGTCGGATTCGACCCCAGCCATATTTTCACGGCTGGCGTCCCCGGCAACCCGTTCCAGTCGGTCACCTTCTCGCAGTTTAACGGCCCCAATGAGATGCCGACTAAAATTGATTTTGAAGACGGTGTGGTTCCCGCCGGCAGCTTCTTCCAGCCGGGCCTGAATACCAGCTATGTCCAGATCGTTACCGATTTGGAGGCGGGCGGGGTGTTCTGGCTCAAAGAATATCCGACCATCCCCGAACCGGCCACGGTCGCTTTCCTGACCCTTGGCTCTCTGGCACTCTGGCGAAAAAGAAAAAACGCCTAAGCTCTAACTACCTATAAAATTACCTAGCAATTTACCCCGATCGAGGAATTCATGGTGGCTCTCGGTCGGGGTATTCTTTTTTGATCGAGACCAAAACCCCCGTCAGGTCCCGGCTTTTTCAGCCGCCCCTGCCGGGCGGGACGGAATCAGACTTGCCACCAGAAAATCCAGCGCCCGGTTGGCATCTTCCGTAATACAGGACAATTCCCGTTGATAGGGATGGGATACCAGCCGCTGCAGAGAATCGTCCGTCCGGCTGGCAAAAACATCCGCCGCAAAACCGTGTTCATACAGGGTATCGGCAAAGGACTGCAATTGGCGGTTGTCGGCCGGCCGCGGCGCAGGTCCGGTGCCCTGCCAGTACCAAATCCCACCCGCCAGAACCACAAACACCGCGGCGGCGGCCCGCCAGGACCACCCGGCGTAGTGCCGCGTCTTTTGGCCCTGCGGCGGCAGCCCGCCCTTCAGATCCACATACGGACGAACGCCTGCATCACCCGGGGCCTGCTCCTTCAGCCGCTCCGCCAGCCGCAGCGAAGTCTCATAGAACCTCCGGCACCCGTCGCACCGGCGGATATGCTTCATCCGGCCTTCCGGCAGCTTTCGCCCGCCATCCAGCGTATGGGAAATCATTATCCGATTCAGCCAGCAAAACATTTCATTCACCTGCTTTCCAGTATTTTCATCATATTCATCCGTGCCCGGTACAGCAGCACTTTCACATTCACCCGGCTTTTGTTCATAACCATCGCAATCTCTTTCACCGGCAACTCTTCCGCATACCGCAGCCACAGGGCATCATATTGATCCGCGGGCAGCCGCCGCGCCTGCTGCCAGAGATTTTCACTCTCTTCCCGCCGGCTGGCCAGGGCTTCCGGGCCGGCCTCCACCGACTCCGCCTCGGATACCATCCGCAAGGCCGGGTTCTTTTTCGCCTTGCGATAATGGCTGATGGCCAGCCGGACACCAATCGTGAACAGCCAGGTCGAAAACTGATACCGCGGCTCATAGCGGTGCAGATTCTGATACGCCTTCACAAAAGTCTCCTGCACCAGGTCCTCGGCATCTTCGGCATTGCCGGTCTTCCGCATCAGAAAATGGTGCAGCCGGCCGCCGAACCGTTCCACCAATTCCTCGAAACATACGGAGGAGCCGCCTTTCGCTCGAAAGACCAACTCCTCCGCGCTCAAATTATGAAGCGTGTCTCGATGGATGCTTGACAACATATTTACATTATTCTTCTCTAAACATCTGACCAAACCGGCGGTTCTTCACTTTTCTCTCTCTGCCGCACCCAGGCACCGGTTTCGGGTTTATTTTGCCTGGGCCTGAACCTGATCCGCCTGATCGGCCATCTCTTTCTTGTGTTCCCGCATCTTTTTGAGCAGGGAATAAATATCATCGGTAGTTCCTTCCAGGCTGATCTTCAAAATCCGGTCATTCTTATCCACCAGCACCGCCTGGGCCAAATCCGCCACCAGCGGCATGTTCTGCCGGTTCATCTCCGCAAACGCCAGCATCCCATAGATAAACTGCTGGCTCTGCTCCGCCACCTCCGCACTTTGGGCGGCCATCCCCAGATCAAGATATACATTCGACCCGGATTCCCCCATAACCACGCTGATTTCATCCATCTGGCTGAGCATCGCCGATTTCGGCTGAATCTCCGGAAGCTGGCTGAATTCCACCGCCGCCGCCACAAAAATGGCCCCGGCCGGAACAGCCGGCAGCGTCTGCAGTGCCAGACCCGCCGCAATATTCGCGCCGCTGCCGTCCAGCACATCCAGCGACTCCTGCACATAGGCCTCGCTGCTGCCCAGCACGATTAAACCATCACTGTAAAAAGCCGCAAAGGCCTTGCGGTTCCGATAAGGACTCATCCATTCATGAATTACCCCGCTTTGATACGGATGCTCCACATGCGAGGTGTCCGTATTCAGCAGGTTTACCAGATTCTGCGTCTTGAAAGTCCCCGACAGGAGGATCACCCCTTCTTTCGGCTTGAATTCCGACCCATACATCGTAATCCCGGTAACATCCCGCAGCGGATTGAATCCCAGATAATATTCCGCCACTCCCTGGCTGCGTAAATCCTGGGCCACCTGGAACGGATTAAAGCCAAAAGCCTGACCGGCCAGCTCGATCTGACTGATGATCCGCTCCGACACCTCCGGCTTGGCCATTTCTTCCATCATCAGCTTGTTCAAGGCTGAACTTTTGAACTTCTCTACATCAAAGTGGGCCGCCCACTTGGCGCTGGCGGGGATCCGATCAATAGCGATTGGCTCTGCCTGACATACCGCCGCCGTCGCAAAAAACACACCTAATAACAACAACTGCTTTTTCATGCT
>JAKJEP010000263.1 GCA_022705365.1 Planctomycetota bacterium
CGCTTCCTCTTCTTCTTCGGTATGAATCGGTTCGATATAGGCCGAAGGCAGGCTGACTTTCGGCAGCACCTTCATCACATGGCCGCGGACATAGCGGTCGATCATGACGGCGGCTTTCTTGCCGGCGGCCAGGGCGGCGATCACGGTAGCCGGACCCGTCACCACATCACCGGCGGCAAAGACGCCCGTCCGGCTGGTGACGAAGGTCTGCTCGTTAATCGCCAGCGAACCCCATTTGCTCAGTTTCAGATCCTGAATGCCCTGGGTATCGGGCTGCTCGCTGATGGCCACAATCAGGGTGTCCAGCGGAACCTCGAATTCCGAACCGGGGATGGGAACCGGACTGCGGCGGCCGCTGGCGTCAGGCTGGCCCAGCTCGTTGCGGATAAACCGCATACCGGTCAGCTTGCCGTTTTTGGTCAGAACCGCCACCGGAGTGACCAGCGGCTCAATCTTAATGCCTTCTTCCAGCCCGGCCTCGATTTCCTCGGCATAGGCGGGCATTTCATTGCGGGTCCGGCGATAGAACATGGTCACGCCTTCCACACCTTTCTGACGGAAGGCAACGCGGGCGGCGTCCATCGCGGAATTGCCGCCGCCGATGATGCCGACGCGGCCTTTGGCCAGGGCCTTATTCTGCAAGTTATACGCTTTCAGGAACTGGATACCCGGAATGATGCCTTCGGCATTCTCCTCGGGCAGATCCAGCTTCAGGCTCTGATGGGAACCCATGGCCAGGAAGACGGCCTTGTAGCCCTGTTCAAAAAGCTTGTCCAGGGTGATATCACGGCCCAGGACGGTATTGTATTTGATTTCCACATTGGGATTCAGCAGGGAGTCGATTTCCCGCTGGAGCAGCTCACGGGGCAGACGATAGGCGGGAATGGCGCCGACCAGCATCCCGCCGGCCTTGGCTTCCCGTTCGAAGACGGTCACTTTGTGCCCGGCGATGGACAGGGCATTGGCGGCCACCAGGCCGGTGGGGCCGGCGCCGATGACGGCGATTTTCGCGGAATGTTTATCCGGGGCCTTGACCAGCTCTTTCCAGGAGGCCGGGTCAACCTGTTCCACGACGAAACGCTTGAGGGAGCGAACAGCAATCGGCTCACCGCCGGTTACGCCGGCCCGGCAGATATTTTCGCAGGGATGATGGCAGACGCGGGCACATATGGAAGGCAGCGGATTGGCCTGCCGGATGACCCGGTAGGCATCATCATACTCCTTGCGGGAAATATGGGCGACATAGCGCCAGACTTCGGTGCCGACGGGACAGCCGTTCTGGCAGGGGGCGCCCACCAGCTCTTTGCAGGCGCCGGCCGGACACTGCCGGTCGAAAATGTGGGCCTCATATTCCTCGCGGAACCAGTTGAGAGTGCTGAGGACCGGATTGGGAGCGGTCTGCCCCAGACCGCACAACGAGGTGGCCTTGATGGTCTCGGCCAGTTGCCGCAACTGCATCACGCCCTGGAACCGCAGGAGGGCATCGGTGTGGTCCTCCCGGCGGCGCGGGCGGGTAATGGCCTCGAGAATCTCGAGCATCCGCTTGGTGCCCTCGCGGCAGGGAATGCACTTCCCACAGCTTTCCGACTGGATAAATTCCATGAAGAATTTGGCCAGATCGACCATGCAGGTATTTTCATCGAGGACGACCAGCCCGCCGGAACCCATAATAGCGCCAACGGTCTTTATCGTCTCGTAGTCAACTTCGATATCCAGACGGTGTTCGGGGATGCAGCCACCGGAAGGTCCGCCGATCTGTACGCCTTTGCAGCGTTTGCGATTGGGAATTCCGCCGCCGATATCATAGACCACTTGCTTGAGGGTAGTTCCCATCGGGACTTCGACCAGGCCGGTACGTTTGACCATGCCGGAGAGGGCGAAGACTTTGGTGCCTTTGCTGGTTTTGGTGCCCATGGCACTGAACCAATCGGCGCCGCGTTCGATAATCAAGGGCAGGTTGGCCAGGGTCTCGACGTTGTTGATAACGGTCGGCTTGCCGAAGAGGCCCTGAATCGCCGGGAACGGCGGCCGGGGCCGGGGCATACCGCGTTTGCCTTCGATACTGTGCAGCAGGGCGGTTTCTTCGCCGCAGACAAAGGCGCCGGCTCCCATTTTGAGAATGATGTCGAGGTCGTTGCCGCTGTCGAGAATGTTATGGCCCAGCAGGCCGTAGGCACGGGCCTGTTTGATGGCGTCCTGGAGCCGCTGGACGGCCAGGGGATACTCGGCACGAATATAAATGTAGGCCTTGGTGGCGCCGATGCCGTAGGCGGCGATTATCATGCCTTCGATGAGACGGTGGGGATCGCTTTCGCCGACAGCCCGGTCCATAAACGCGCCCGGATCACCTTCATCGGCGTTGCAGACCAGGTATTTCTGATCCGCCACTTCCTTGAGGGCGAATTTCCACTTTTTCCCGGTGGGGAAACCACCGCCGCCGCGGCCCCGCAGGCCGCTGGCTTCGACCAGATCGCATAACTCCTGGGCGGTCTTGTTTTTGAGGGCCCAGGCCATGGCGGAATATCCGCCGCGGGCGATATATTCATCAATATTGGTCGGGTCGACAATCCCGCTGCCAGCCAGCACGACGCGGCATTGCAGCTTCATGAAGGGGTGCTCATCCAGGAAGGGGACGCCGGCCCAGGATTTATCGGCGGCACTGCGAAACTGGCCGATGATATGGTCCGGATCAAACTTGCCGATCCAGGCCTTGTCAAACAGTTGGGGGACATCCTCGGCGGTGACATTGCCGAAGCTGACGCGGGCCTTGCCCGGCAGCTTGATATCTACAATCGGCTCTTCCGAACAGAAGCCGATGCAGCCGGTTTCCACGATATCAACGTCCAGTTTTTTGGTCTGGCAGTACTGGCGGATGGCATCCAGGGTTTTGCCTGCCCCGGCGCCCAGCCCGCAAGTCCCGGCGCCGACAAAAACGGCCGGCTTGGCCTGCTTGTCACGACGAAGGGTATCGACCAGTTCGTCAAGCGCTGCCTGGCCTTTGGCCAGGGCACTGCTGAAGGGGCCGCCCCGCAGCTTGGCGATCAATTCCTGGGAAGGCCGCCGGGGTTCGGACCAGCACGGATTAACCGTATTCTTTACCGTTGGTTCAGTTTTTTGCATGGCTAAGCTCCTTTTCCCTGATCTCGGCGATGATGCCGGACAATTTCTTGGGGTTTACTTTGGCGTAGAATTCGCCGTTGATATTGACAACCGGGGCCAGACCGCAGGCACCCATGCAGGCCACCACGCCGAGGCTGAACAACCCATCACGGGTAGTTTGGCCCGGCTGGATCCCCAGGGCCTTGACCAGCATATCAAGGGTCTTTTTCGAGCCTTTGACATGGCAGGCCGTCCCGCGGCAAATCATAACATGGTACTTTCCCAGCGGCTGAAAGCGGAACTGGTTGTAAAAAGTGGCCACGCCGTAAATTTTAGCCGGCGGCAAATCAATAAACTGGGCAACCTGGTTGACCACCTCACGGGAGAGATACCCGCAGGTTTCCTGAATATCCTGCAGAATGGGGATCAGGGCGTCACGATGCGCCCCTGCATATTTCTGCAGAATGGCTTCGACTTCGGTTTTCACATCATTCACAGTTGGCATAGACATTCCTTTCTTTATCCTTATCTCTCAGCTCTGGCTTTATTGTCCTGCTGAGCAAAATATGTAACTTTTTCCAAGGCAATCGCCATATCAATATTTTCAACGAATACTTCTTCCGGCACGCTGAGGTGAACCGGGGCAAAATTCAGGATTCCTTTGACGCCGGATTTGACAATCAGGTCGGCTACCGGCTGGGCCTGATCGGCAGGTACGGCAATAATGGTGGAGTGGATGTTTTTCTCCCGAACCACCCGGGGGTAATCCTCCAGCGGGAAACAGTGGCAGCTCACGATGACCCGATGGATTTTTTCCGGATTAGTGTCGAAGGCAGCGGTGACATTCAGGCGAGAGTTGCGGCGGTTGAGATAGGCCAGAATCGAGCGGCCCAGATTACCGACGCCGATCAGTGCCACACCCAGACTGTCTGGGCCGTCCAAAAAGTCAGAAATGCTTTCCAGCAGTTTTTCCACCTCGTAACCCCGGACGGGACTGCCATAATAACCGATGGCCATGATATCACGGCGGACCTGAGCGGCGGTAAGACCTGCCATCTTAGCCAGTTGATGGGAATAGGCATACGTCGTCCGCTGAACACGTAACTCACGCAAGAATCGGCGATAAAGGCATAATCGTTCTATCGTTTTTTCGGACACTAACAAGACGTTTACCTTCGTTATTTTATCAACGTATATTATTGTGATATTAGTAACGCTGTTATTTTTTTCACTACTATATTTACATACTATCGTAAAACTTGTCAACACAAAATAAACGTTATTTGGGATTTTATTTTATTTTTTTGACGGAACCGCCAAAAGTCGATATGGACCTCCAAAAACGGCTCTGGCTCTTCAATAACAAGGGATTAAAGAGCTTTTGACGCTGGCGTCTTTCTGGTTTTTGTCGAGTAAAACGGTTTTTCATTAATAAATGTTGGTTTGCCCGGTTGAATTTGATCCAAGAGAAGTGTTTTTCAGAAGCAGAAGATATAATCAATATATATTCTTTATTTTCAAATAGTTAAAGACAACAAGGCATTTGCTGCAGGCGGATATAAGATGAATATTTATCTTGCCGATAGGCCAAAATCAGCAATTTTTTGAAGTTGCACAAAAAAATATTGGATTATTTTCATCTTATGATTATTTTGATGGAATCACAGAAAAATGACTTGGCTGAGGAGCCAGGCTTATGGCAAGTAAAACATCATTTAACATAAGGAGATAGCGATGTTTAAGCACGGGAAAGGTGCGTTTTTATTTTCAGGGATGATTTTTCTGTTTGTAGCTGGGGGCTGCTGTTGCCCCTTTTGTCAGAAAGCCACAGTAGAAACCACCGGTCCTATTGAGGATGTGCCTTATACAGAGCCGGCCGATATTGAACCAACCTATGAGGAACCAGCGCCCGCACCGGCTCCAGTAGTCGAAGCCCCTCAACCAGCGCCGGCACCGCTACCTCCGGCTGTCACCCAGGCAATTGAAGACCTCAGCGATAAGTATCCGGGTCTGTTCAAGCTGGACAGCAGCAAGGGACTGCTGCGTTTTAGCTCGGACTTTACCTTTGACTCCGGGTCGGCGGTTGTGAAAGCCGATGCCAAGGAAGCACTGGGGAAACTGGCTGCCATTCTCAACGAGGACGAGGCTAGAAATC
>JAKJEP010000264.1 GCA_022705365.1 Planctomycetota bacterium
CCCCGATAAAGCCCTCAGCGACGCCGCCTGTATGCTCCCCCTGGCTCAAATGGAAAATCTCTTAACCGTGTGCCGCGATATCTATCTGCGCCTCCAGCAATAACCGGTCCTTCCCCGCCGGTGTCATTCGATCCTTTCCACGGTGATGCTCTGCCTTAATTCCACGCTTTCATTCGGCCCCAGCGTCCGGCGCACCGCCCAGAGCTCCACCTCCAGCTCCCCCAGCGCTTCGGGATAGGCACACAGCCAGGTAAAATCCACCTGCTCCCTGTCAAACGCCTGCACCACCCGCAGCCCTTTGTCCCCGGTAAAAGACCAGCTCCCCTCCGGCGCCTCCTCGACGGCAAAAAACATCCCCTCCCGCAGCCGGCCGATTACCTCCCGAACGTCCGGCGCGCTGCTTTGCCCGCCCCGATTCACAAAACCCACCCGCGTCGATCCCAGCGATCCCATCTCCAGCATCAAATTGCTGCGCAACTGGGCCGTTCGCGCCTTCTCCGACGGATTGGTCAGCTTATTGATTATGCGTACCGTCGGCTTCCCCTCCTCCAACTCCATCGTCCGCGTTAACTGGAACCCATCCAGCGTGGTCGTCACCATCGTCACGGACCGCGCATCGGAGGCGGTAACGATACCCGGTTCCAGGAACCCGCAGGGATTGAAGTTCCCGCCGACAAAATTCCCCAACCCCCCGGCAAACGGGTACTACAGATTTTCCTTCACATTATAGGCTGTAACACTCTGCCCGGTTTTACGTTCCACAATCCGCAATACCCGTCCCCCCAGCAGCGGAACAATATCCAGGCGCAGACTGTCATTCTCCAGCACCACCACCCCTACCGGATTGGAAAAAAGCTGGGCAAACAGCAGCAATTGTTCGGGTTCTCCGCCGTATTCGCGGATCACACTGAATTCATGTTTCCGCATCCGCTGAATAAAGTCCAGCGCCGCCGCCGGCCCCGCCACCTGGCCGTTAAACCTCAACTCCCGGCCGCGGATCGTGTATCCGTTGCGGGGAAACAGCCCCGCATATTGCAGCGGCATCCGCGCCACCTTGACCCGCTCCAGCAGAACCGCATCCTTTGCCGCCTGGGCCTCCGCCTGGTCAAATAGCGATTCCGCCTCCGCCAGGATTTCGTCCGTCAGATACCCCTGGGCCGGATTGGTATAAAGGTGCATATGGATATTGTCCTTATCGACCTTATCCTGCAGCAGCGCGATATACTGCCGCAGCGCCGGGGCTGCCGCACCATAATACCCTTCCAGAAAATCCGCCAGCAGCGCCTCGGCATCCTGCCCGGCGTCCCAAAGCAGCTTCTGCCCGTAGTGCCCGCGCAGCAGCGCAAATTCCCCCCCCTTGCACGGCCCCATGCCCTGCAGAAAGATCCCCTCCGCCCCCACACTCTGATAAAACTTCACGTCAGCCGCCATCGCCCGAAAATTAGGGAACGGATTATAATAGTGGGCAAAATTCACAATATAATGCCAGATGTACAAGTGCGAACACAGCTTCGACCACGTCTCCACCCGCCTTTTATGATCCGCATTCAGCGGACACTCCGCCACCGGGTGGCTGTCGCAGCAGGGAAACATATGGCACAGCCAGACCGCCGCATTCGGATGCATCTTCATCCCCTGCGGCGGCTCCTCCGTAAAGGTATAAGCCAGCGTGCCGATGAGCCGGTCCGGAAATTCCCGGCTGGTCCGCTCCGCCAGTTGGTTGACAAACCAAAATTGCGTGCCCCCGTTTGTCTGATACCTCTCGTTAATCGCCCGGCACTGCGGACACTGGCAGTAATTGTAATAGTCCATTTGCGAAAAGTTAAACTGACGGGTATGCGGCTGCGCCCGCATGGCCTCCAGCACCCGCCGGGTAACAATCTCCAGCACCTCCGGATTGCTCAGGCACAACTGCGTCTCCTCCCGGATGCGCTGGCCCCCGATCTCCGAAAAATACTCCGGGTGTGCGTCGAAAAACTCTTCGGGACTGACATACAAAAAATAACTGTGGCCGGTCCGGTAAAACGCATACTGCTGCCCCTGCGGATCTTCCGCCGTCCCTTCCCCGGCGTTATAACCCAACCGCAGCCCGAATCCCGCATCCCCGCCCGGCCCGGCGCAATAACACTGCCGAAACAGAAAACTCGGCTCAACCACCCGGTCCATATCCGGTACTACCAGATTCCGGTGCGGCGGCGTCTTCGTCACATCCGGCGTGTACCAGCGGACGCCCAGCACCTCCTCCAGAAACCGGTGTACCCCGTGCAGCGTCCCAGCCGCCCTGGTCCCGGCTATCACCAGATGCCCCTCGACGGTCTTGATTATACATGCCTGCTCCGCCAGATGCCCATCCGTTTCCGGCAGCCCCAGCCGACCCGTAGCCGCCCCAAAACCCACCACGATCATAGCCTGTTCCGCACCCGGCAGCTCCCGGCTGATCGGTAGCGTAACCCCCGTGCAGGCCTTGAAATGGCTTTGCAGCTCCTCCGCCGCATACACTTCCGAAGCGCTGGCCGCCGCATCCACCACAATCTGATACCCGCTCCTTCCCTCCTCCAGCAGCGTTACCGGCTGCGAAGCAGCCCATCCTGCTCCCGCCATCCACCACCCCAGCCAGATGGCCAGGATACAACCTGTTATAACCCCCCTAGCCTTGCCACCTCCCTCCTTTACCGCCATCCTGCCTTGACATAACATATAACTAATCTCCAAATTCTTATCCTGTTTCTCTTATCCAGACCTCAACTATTATCCAAGCCTCTACCCTCTTATCCTAGCCCGCATTTCTCACGGGGTTTTGACAAATATATTGATAACTCCATGATACAGTATTTCTTATGTACTATTTTCGCGTTGCCTACTTCGACAGTCTGTTTTCAGCGCAAATTTTTGTCCGTCTTCGAGGTCGCAGGAGCTATCTTCCGCAGGCATATAAGTATATATGTTGAGGACAGATAGCGACGAGAACGAAGAAGGCGGGCAAAAAGACCGCTGAAAGTCGAAAACCCGTGAAATATGCGGGCTAGCCCCGACCGTCAGGGAGGGGGCCAAAAACACTGGTTTTACTTTTAAAAATCGTTTTTTACGTTCTCCTTATTATTAGTTTAATGATCGCATAAGGTTACAAAAATTCTGAAAAAAAATATCTCCGCCCGACCGGCCCCCGCACTCTTTTCTTCCATTTTTCTTTTTGCATTTTGCTTTTTAATATTCTCCATAGCTCCCCCCATATATAGACCGATGTCCGCAACTGCGCAAGGTTTTTCCCATTTTTTTTACCCGAAATCACCGTAAACCCTTGTCAATCCTCAGCAAAAATTTTTTCACTTTGCGCAATTTTGGCCCTTCACCGTGGCCGTTTTCGCGCAATTCCCCCCGTTTTGAGTTCAGCCTTCAGGCTGTTTTTTCCTTTACTGCCCTGACCGCCGTAAAGCAACCATTGGGTATTCGTGCATAGCTGGCTATATTGCACATCCGCCTGCGTCAATCCGGTAGGGTCGGCAACTTGTTGCCGACGCGGTATATTCTCTCTCCCGCTTCATTCCATGTACGAGCTTAAAACCATTTCTTTCGCCTCCTCCCATGGCCGTCCGTCCACCTGCCTGTCACCATAATACGCATGAATCGTTGACCAAGGCCACCGAAACGGATCATCGACATACCCATGTTTAACCGGATTATAATGGATATACCGGATGTGATTATCCATATCCTCCTCGTTTTTGATTCGATGCTCCCAGAACTTTTTCTGCCATATCCCCCGATACCGTGCTTCCTCCCGCGCCGGGGATTGCCCGATTTCCCGTCCGCCCTCGCTCAGGTATCGTCTGGTAAAATGTTTCTTGATCAGACTCCAGCGCACCGAATAATCCCCATCCTCATCCGGCATCTGCCATATGCAATGCAGATGATTCGGCAGCAGGCACATCGCCGCCACCGTAAAGGGCCAATCCTTCCGCACCTTCTCTATCGCCTCCCGCAAACACTCCCGCGCCAGCGGCTCCGTCAAAATTTCCCGCCTCTTATACACAAGCACCGTAAAGAAAAACACTCCACCCCCTAACCTCGACCGTCTGTAATCTGACATAATTCTCCTTTTTCAAATCATAACAAATGGTTCCGCGTCGGTAACCAGTTGCCGGACGGGTCTGACTCCCGTTGAAAACCATCGCCTTTTCACGGCGCACATTTACTTGGGAAAGAGCGATTTATTTACACAGTCAAATGGACTAGCCTACAGAATCAAATATTTTTATTTCATACCCCCACTTCGCCATATATTTTTTGTGGGGGCTTTTCCAGTAATGATAAGACCAGGCCTTCCACTTTCTATCCCAACAAAATCAATCTGTCGCTTTATCTCTGCTAACTCTATCTGTTTATTGCAATACTTACATCGATAAGGAGCATCAAGGCGAAATGTCCCACCACATTTGCATGGATTAAGCATAGATTCAAGATCTCTAACAAACTTCTCATCATAGGAACTATGTTTTTTATATAGATTCAAATAATTTGAACTATATATATCCAACATCAAGGTTGCAGAACAAGAATCACATCTGAGCTCACAAATATCGCTGTAACCAATATGATAAGTATTTATCTTATATGTCTTTTCGCAATGCGGACAAGTAAAATCGTGCTTTTTCATATTTTAATCCTTTTGTTTAAGGCGAAATTAAAGGGGTCAGGCGAAATTAAAGGAAATTAAAGTGGTCAGAACCCGATTTTATTCATTTATTTTGAAAAAGTAGAATGCCTCTTTCTTATTCTTATTTGCTATAATGGGTCCAGCGTCAAAAGACTATGCCTCTATTATATGAAAATATATCGTTGTTATTTTATTTGCCAAAGAACTTTTCTACAGAAAATGTCACTTACTATTAATTCACTCGTTAGAAAAATAATCATCTTTGCACGATTTTATAGTCCTAACTACTACCTTCCGAATTTTCATCGTGTTACTACGGATATCTGCCCAAACCGCAGAATTTAGCAATATCTTATCAGCATCTCGTAGAGAGATGTTCATAACACGCGCAATAGCAATCTGCATTTCGCCAGGACCTATACCTTTTTTTCTAAGCAATGCCATTGATTTGTCCAAATCATTTCCATTGTCAAGCAAGTTGGATAAAAGTTGTGTTGCATCTTTCCCTTTTTTTTTTCATGTATAATAACCTTTTTTTGAGACTGAAAAAATTAAAGGGGTCAGACCCCGTTTTATTTATACTGTCCC
>JAKJEP010000265.1 GCA_022705365.1 Planctomycetota bacterium
CCGCCGAGGCAGGGGCGCAGTGGAAGAAAGCGGTGGAACCGGTGGACTTGACCGGCTGCAAGTGGATCTGGCAGAGCGGGGAGGAAGTCCGGAAGGCGGCGCCAGGGACGTGTTATTTTCGCGGGAAGATAACGGTCCTGCAGGATCGCACTATTCAGCAGGCCCGGATACGCCTGTCGGCGGATGACCGGTACGAGTTGTACGTGAATGGCAAATTTGCGGGTATCACGCATATGTTTGGATCCATTGCGGGGGTTATGCCGGTGGCTAATTATGAATTGACGGGATTGATCGGGCCGGGGGAAAATGTGATTGCGGTACAGGTTGCCAATGAAGGCAACGAGAACAATCCGGCGGGCTTGCTGGGGCGGGTGATGATTGAATTTGCGTCGGGGGCGCCGGAAATTTTCACGATGGATGCCGGATGGAAGGTGTCCCGGGAGGCGGCGGAAGGCTGGAAGCAGGCAGGATTCGATGACAGCGGCTGGGGGCAGGTGCAGGAGATTGCGGCTCTGGGTGAGGAACCCTGGGAGTGGGTAAATCAGAACGATTTGCAGATGGCACCCAGCCCGTATTTGCGGAAGGAATTTACGGCGGCCCTAAAGGTGCAGCGGGCAATGGTGTATGTATCGGCGCTGGGATGTTATGAGCTGCATCTAAACGGTAAGCGGGTGGGGGAGGATTATTTCGTACCCGGCTGGACGGATTATAACAAGCGGGTGTATTACCGTGCGTATGAGGTGACGGACCTGATGCAAAAAGGGGCGAATGCGATCGGGGCTATCGTGGGCGACGGCTGGTATGCCGGCCATGTGGGCTGGGGGCGGAAGAAGAATTTTTATGGGGAGAGGCCGTGGCTAAAGGCACAGTTGGAACTGGAATATACTGACGGGAGCCGGGATGTGGTGGCGACGGACGGAAGCTGGAAGGCCGGGTATGGTGCGCTGGTGGAGTCTGATCTGCTGATGGGTGAAAGTTATGATGCCCGGCTGGAGCCGGCCGGTTGGGACCGGGCGGGGTACGATGATTCCCAATGGTCGGCGGCGGCGGTGAAAGAGGAGGTGGCGGCCCTGCTGCAAAGTTATCCGGGAGTGACGGTGCAGATTACCGGGGAGGTCAAGGCGAAAGAGGTAACAGAGCCGGCGCCGGGGAAATATGTTTTTGATCTGGGACAGAATTTTGCCGGGTGGGCCAGGCTGAAAGTAAAAGGCAAAGCCGGGGACCGGGTGGTGCTGCGATTTGCGGAGGTGCTGCGGCCGGACGGGATGATCTATACAGAGAATCTGCGGGGCGCCCGCTGCCAGGATATGTATATTCTGAAAGGCGGTGGGGAAGAGGTCTGGCAGCCACATTTCACGTTCCACGGTTTCCGGTATGTGGAAGTGACGGGGTATCCGGGCAAGCCGAGACTGGATTCCATCACGGGAGTGGTGATGCATTCAGCGACGCCGCCGGTGGGGACGTTTGAGTGTTCCAGCCCGATGGTGAACCAGTTGTTCAAGAATATTGTCTGGGGCCAGCGGTCGAATTATCTGGAAGTGCCGGCCGACTGCCCCCAGCGGGATGAACGACTGGGCTGGACGGGCGATGCCCAGATTTTTGTCCGGACGGCGACCTACAATATGGATGTGGCGGCCTTCTTTACCAAATGGCTGGTGGATCTCGATGATGCGCAGAATGAGGAGGGGGCGTATCCGGATTTGGCGCCGAACGCCACGCACAAAGGCGCGGGCGTGGCGGCCTGGGGTGATGCGGGAGTGATCTGCCCCTGGACGATTTATTGGGTATATGGCGATACGCGGGTGATTGAGGATCATTATGATCCGATGTGCCGCTGGATCGAATATCTCAAGAGCCACAGCGAGAATCTGCTGCGGCCGGCGGAAGGATACGGCGACTGGGTGTCGATTGCTTCCGATACGCCCAAGGATGTGGTGGCGACGGCCTATTTTGCCTACAGTTCGCGGCTGCTGAGCCGGATGGCGGCCGCCATCGGGAAAACGGAAGACGCGGCCAAGTACGAGCGGCTATTCCAGGATATCCGCAAGGCGTTCAACCAGGCGTATGTGGCGGAAGACGGCAAGATTAAAGGGGACACACAAACCTGTTATCTGCTGGGCCTGCATTTTGACCTGCTGCCGGCAGCCAAACGGCCTCTGGCGGCCGGGCATCTGATTGCCGCCCTTGAGCAGAAAAACTGGCATTTGTCCACGGGCTTTGTGGGCTTGGGGTATCTGCTGCCGACGCTCTCGGAGGTCGGGCGGACGGATGTGGCGTACCGGCTGCTGAACAACGACACCTTCCCAAGCTGGGGCTACAGCATCAAGAACGGGGCGACGACCATCTGGGAGCGGTGGGACGGCTGGACGGATGACAAAGGCTTCCAGGATCCGGGCATGAATTCGTTCAATCATTATTCCTTCGGTTCGGTGGGGCAGTGGATGTTTGCCACGGCGGCCGGGATTCAGACGGACGGGCCAGGCTTCCAGCGGCTGCGGATTCAGCCCCAGCCAGGCGGCGGCATGACATATATGAAGGCCGGCTATGATTCCATCCACGGCCGGATTGCCACGGATTGGCGGGTGGACGGCAAGGATTTCCGGCTGGCGGTGACGATTCCGGCCAATACGACCGCGACCGTCTATGTGCCGGCTTCGAAAGCGGACTTGGTTACGGAAGGCGGCCGGCGGGCAAGCCAGGCGGAGGGTGTGAAATTCCTGCGGATGGAAGAGGGGGCGGCGGTGTATGAAGTCGGATCCGGAGACTATCATTTTATTTCGCAGAAGGTGTTTGAATAAGATTTGCTGTAATTCAGGAGTCCTTCCCCCTTTTCAAGCGGGAGGACTCCTTTTTTGTTTTATCGCTGCCGCACCAGCAGGTGCAGGGGGTAGAGGGCGGGATTTACGTTGCAGGTTTGGAGGTCATCGAGGAAGCGGCGGCCGTCGGTATAGTAGCCGGCGGTGGGCTGGAGCTGGGGACAGTGTTTGTGGAAATAGTCGTTCACCAGTTCCATGAACAGTTCGCGCACGTATTTGCTGACCATGGAGGCCAGGGCGACGGGTAACTGCCTGTCATCGCCTTTGACAATGAAGTGGACCTTGAAGGAATGGGAGGTATCCGCCATCTGGTAGCTGCTGCACGCGTTGTTTTCCTTGAGGATTTTCAGGGGCAGATGGGGGAAGAGCCGCTGAAGGTTTTGGCGGTAGTGGCTGCGGCCGCCCTGTTTATCGATGACGATATGGAGGTTTTGCCGGCCGAACTGCTGGTACGCCCGGAACAAAAGATTGCTGGTCAGGGTGAAGAGGACGGAGGCCTTGTTGTCCACAGCCTCGACCATCTGGTTGTACTGGGCGACCTCCAGGGGGCAGCTCCAGAGGGCAAGCAGGCGCATCTGATGGTCATGCAGGTCGCCAGCCAGGGCATTGGCGGAAATGGCGATGCTGTCAGGGTCATAGCGAAGAGGCCAGTTGGCGGCCCGGCCATTATACCAGGGGTATTGAGGCAGGACATTCAGGCAATCCGCCTGCAGGGCGGCGAGAAGTTGCCCCAGGCTTTGGGGCGGGGGGTTCTGGGGATTTAGGGTTTTCAGGCAGGTGAGAGTGGCCCGCTGGAGGTGTTCGTATTTACCCAGGCCGCCGTGCAGTTTTTTGCTGTCGTTGATGGCCAGACGCCCACCCTTGCCAGCAAGTTTTTTGCAAACACTCCGCCGCAGGACATCCCACATGGAGTTTGTGAGCAAATCATCCGGGATCTCAAAGGCGGCGGCGGAAACGACCAGAGGCCCTAAAATCGGGCCGTAACCTGCCTCATCAATGCCAACCAGGACTGTCATAAAACACCTTTGTATGCGATTTTTGGCTTATATCTACAAGGTTATCGGAAGAAGGGCAAGAAAAAACTCAATTTACAATATTGATAAAAGATGGTCGAATGTCGATCCTGAAATACAGACCGGTCGGTATATTTAGATGGTTTTTGATGTTCTTGAGTTAAAATAGGTAAGAAATGATGAATGTGAAAGAAGTTCTTGCTTTCAAGCCAGGCAGCGGTTATATTCCGAATTTTAATAGTCACAAGCACAACCATTTATAAGAGTGGTGGTAAAATGACCGTGGATTTGGCTCAGACAAGGAAGTTGATTGGCAAGAAGACCTTTCAGGGGGGGGTGCATCCTCCGCATCATAAAAATCTGACGGAAGATCTGCCGATTGAGATAGTCCGGTTACGGCCCGGCCAGATGGTGGTAGTGCCGATGTCGCAGCATCTGGGAGCACCCTGCCAGCCGACAGTGGAGGCCAAGCAGGCAGTGACGGCGGGGCAGGTGGTGGGCAGCAGTGAGGCGTTTGTATCGGCGCCGGTGCATAGCCCGGTCAATGGGATGGTTAAGGAGGTCTCTCCCCAGCCGCATCCCAGCGGCCGCAAGGTGCTGAGCGTGGTGATTGAAACGGGGGAAAACCAGCCGGAACCGGCCGGCTGGCAGGAAGTACCGGCGGATTTCAATCTGGCAAAATTCAGCAAGGAAGAAATTACCAGGTTGATTCGGACGGCTGGGATTGTGGGGCAGGGTGGGGCGGCGTTTCCGGCGGCGGTGAAGCTGACGTGGAATCCCCAGCGGCCGGTGACGACTGTGATCATCAACGGCTGCGAATGTGAGCCGTATCTGACCAGCGATTATCGCCTGATGTTGGAGGCGCCGGGATCGATTGTGGCGGGCTTACAACTGGCGATCCAGGCGGTGGGGGCCAGGCGTGGGATTATTGCAATTGAAGATAATAAGCCGGAAGCGATCAATGTAATCTTTAAAACGATACAAAATCTGCCCAACATCCAGTTAGCGGTGTGCCGGACGAAATACCCGCAGGGTGGGGAACGGCAATTAATCAATGCCGTATTGGGTAAGGTGGTGCCGACGGGCGGGCTGCCGCTGGAAGTGCAGGTGGTGATGGTGAATGTGGGAACGGCCTCGTCGATCTTCCGGTCCTGTTCTGCCGGCCAGCCGGTAACGGAGCGGATTGTCACCGTGACGGGGGCGGGGATCCGGCGGCCGGGGAATTTCCGGGTGCCGGTGGGGATGATGCTGAAGGATCTGGTGGAATGGTGCGGCGGGCTGACGGAGGATGCGGCGAAGGTGCTGCTGGGCGGGCCGATGATGGGGCCGACGACTCCGCATCTGGAAGTGCCGATCCTGAAAGGGACCAGCGGCATCACGGTTCTGACGGAAGCGGAGATATCCCGG
>JAKJEP010000266.1 GCA_022705365.1 Planctomycetota bacterium
TGTCCACAGTGATATGGTCGGTCCTTTCCCGTTCCTCGGCGGCGATTCCTCCTTCGCCGATCCGCACTCCGCCGGCGCCCAGGTCATGCAGATAGCTATGTTCGAGGCGGCAGTCGCGACAGCCCCGGCGAAACCAGACGCTGTAACCGCCGATATGGGCAATCTCGCAATCCGCCAGCACCACGTGATGGGCGCCATCCAGCATCACCGCCGCCTCTACCAGGAAAGCCGCCTGGAACGGCTCATAGCCCTGCGGCGGCAAAGTATAACCGGCATGTTGAAAACTCAGGCCCCGGATAGTCAGGAATTCCACCAACTTACCGGCGGCGGGGTCGCCCTGAAACAGCAGGAATTTTTCCGCCAGCGGGGCATAGACCTTCGCGTCGGCCATATCTTCACCGGGCAGCGGCTGGTAATAAAGCGTTCCATCCCGGTCCAGAAACCATTCGCCGGGAGCGTCCAGTGCCGCCCGATAATTCTCCAGATGATACATGGTATTGCTCTGCCAGGGCGCATAAGGCTTTTGTGGTTCGCCTAACGTAATAATCGCAGGCGTCAGCGAATCAATACTTTCGATACGCCGCTGAGAGATCGTCCACTTGTTATAGACATAAAGAATCACATCCCGGAGTGTCTGGCCGTCAAGATTCTGTAAAGAATCCAGATCACCCTGGCGGACCTGGGTAGTTCGGCGATAGAGGGTATCGGAACCGGCCTGCTCTTCAGAAGATTCGAGCATGTAAAAATAGAATTGGTTGGGTGTGCGTGCCCGCACAGCCCGATGGCCGTTCACATACAACTGCTCGAAATACCACTGACCGGCTTTTACTTCGGGTATTTGTGCCTGCCAAATCCCATCCGGACCCGGTTGAAATCCGGTGATCTCTCGGCCGGCGCTAAACACCGGTTTGCGGTTTGTGGCCGACTGGTACAGAATGGGGCAGGTTTCGGTGCCGCTATCCTCAGCGGTGAAAACCACCGGCTCGGTTAAAAAGTAAAGACCCTCGGCAATATGAACCGTTACGGGCTCCGTTAATCCGGTTTCGGCCTTGAGTTTGCGGATGGCATTGCGGGCCGCCGTCAGGCTGGCCAGCGGGCCGTCGGTTAAGGCCTCGTTGGGCCGCTCTAATTTTCCCGACCATTGATCGCTGCCGTCGGGACAGACATAGAAATCCATTCCCCAGCCAATCGAGCCTGTACCTAAGAACATCAGGCACATAATAACGGTTTGAATCGCTGTAAATATTTTTTTAGGCATGGTTTACACCTCGAATAAAAAACAGGAATTACAACATTTTCCGTTTTGTAACTGGAAAAACCAATCAATCTCTGGCAAAATGCCGGTCATGAAGATTATTATTACCGGAACGGTTGGTTTAGACAAGGGACCATATCTGGAAAAAGTGGCCCAAATGGCCCGTGAGAATGGCAAGGACCTGACCATCTGCCATGTCGGCCGGCGGATGTATGCCGAAGCCCCGGACATTACGCCGGGTAGAATCCTCGATTTACCGCTTTCCCGGCTGCGAACCCTGCGCCGCAGTGTCTTCAAGGATATCCTGGCCCTGGCGGAAGAAACCGAAAATCTGATTATTAACACCCATGCCACCTTCCGCTGGAAGCACGGCCTGTTCCCCGCGTTTGATTTCGATCAGGTGGCTTTGCTGCAGGCGGATATGTATATATGCCTGATTGATAATGTGGATGCTCTGCATGCCCGTCTGCTGCACGAGCACCAGATCGACCATTCGCTGAAAGATCTGCTGGTCTGGCGGGAAGAGGAGACGCTGGCGACGGAGATGATGATGCTGGGCTGTACCTGGCAGAGCTGCCGGATTCAACCCCCCACCCATACCCTGTTTGAGGGTGCGACCAATTCCCCCCGGTTTTATCTTCTGGCCCGGGGGCAGAATCCGACTACCGAAGAAACCCTGTATCGCCTGATGTTCCGGCCGGAGATAGCCAAAACCTATCTGAGTTTTCCCATGTCCCATGTGACCGATATGCCGGAGATTCTGGCGGAAATTGCCGCCTTCCGGAAGACCCTGGCGGAGCATTTTATCGTTTTTGACCCCTCGGATCTGGAAGAACAGCAGTTATATGTGGACGCCCTGTCCGCCTCGGAACAGGGACAAAAGGTCATGGAAGTGCAGGTCCTGGGCGAAACCCTGCGTTTCGACGTGGCGGAAATCATGCAGGTGGCCGGGGATATCCACGGCCAGATCTACGCCCGCGATTTCATGCTGATCGATCAGGCGGATATGATTATCAGCTACATCCCCCAGATGCCGGGCGGCAAACCCGGCCTCTCCAGCGGTGTGGAACGGGAACTCCAGCACGCTCATGAAGCAGCCAAGGAAGTGTATATCGTTTGGAAATCGAAAGCGGAGCCTTCCCCTTTTGTCAGCGAAACCGCCACCCGAATCTTCTCCTCAACCGAGGAAGCCATTACCTATTTCAAAACCAATCTCTACCAAAATTCTGAAAGGAGATCCCTATGAAAGTAGTCGCCTTTAACGGCAGCGGCCGCAAGAACGGCAATACTGCCATTCTGATCCAATCGGTATTCGCCGAACTGGAACAAGAAGGCATCGAAACCGAAATGGTGCAATTGGCCGGCAATGCCATTCGCGGCTGCACGGCCTGCTACCAGTGCGGCCAGCGGAAAAACCAGAAATGCGTTATCGAAGGGGATATCATCAACTCTTGCATCGAGAAAATGGTCGAGGCGGACGGGATTATCCTGGCCTCGCCCACCTACTTTGCCGACGTGACGGCGGAGATGAAGGCCCTGATCGACCGGGCGGGCTTTGTCACCCGGTCCAACGGGAATCTGCTGCAGCGGAAGGTGGGGGCCGCGGTGGTGGCGGTGCGGCGGGCCGGCTCGACCCACGCCTTTGATACCATGAACCACTTTTTCCTGATCTCCCAAATGATCGTGCCCGGCTCGATCTACTGGAACCTGGGCATTGGCCGAAATATCGGGGAGGTGGAAAAAGATGAGGAAGGCATCCAAACCATGCAGGTTCTGGGGCAGAATATGGCCTGGCTGCTGAAGAAAATCCATAGTTAACATGGGAAAAACCTGACAACGAAAGGAAACGGATATGCTGTATCGAAAACTGGGAACTTCGGATATGGAGGCGTCGGTGGTGGCGCTGGGGACGTGGGCTATTGGCGGGTGGATGTGGGGCGGGATTGACGATGAGCAGGCAGTGAAGGCGATTCAGGCCAGCATCGACGAGGGAATGAATCTGATCGATACCGCACCGATCTACGGCTTCGGCCATTCGGAATGCACGGTCGGCAAGGCGATCCGCGACCGGCGGGACCAGGTGGTGCTGGCGACCAAATGCGGGATGGTCTGGGACAAGGAAAAGGGTGATTTCTTCTTTTACGCCGATGAAAAAGGCAGAGCCAAAGAACCAGGCCAGAAAAAAGTCTATAAATATCTGCATCCGGACTCTATCCGGCAGGAAGTGGAACAAAGCCTGCGCCGGCTGAACACCGATTATATCGACCTTTATCAAACCCACTGGCAGGAATCCACCACCCCCATCGAAGAAACCATGGCCGCCCTGCTGCAGCTCAAAAAAGAAGGAAAAATCCGGGCCATCGGGGTTTCCAATGCTCGCCTGGAGCAAATTCAGGCCTACTGTAAAGTCGGGCCGCTGGACAGCGACCAGGAACGCTACAGTATGCTGGATCAGCACATCGCCGCCGATGGCATCCTCGATCACTGCCGTACCAACCATATCGCGGTGCTGGCCTATTCCCCCCTGGAGCAGGGGCTGCTCACCGGCAAGCTGACGCCGGAGCGAACCTTCCCACCGAACGATGTCCGCTATAACAATCCCCGCTATACGGTGGAAAAACGCCGGGAGGCCCTGGCGATGCTGGCGGAATTCAAACCGATAGCCGAGCGGCATCATGCCACCTTCAGCCAACTGGCCATCGCCTGGACCTTCTCCCAGCCGGGGCTGACCCACGTACTCTGCGGCGCCCGCGATGCCAAACAGGCCGTCGAAAATGCCAAAGCTGGGAAGATTACATTATCCGCTGCGGATCTGGCCGCCCTGAACCAAATCATCGCCCGATACAACCAATGACGGCGCCAGCGTCAGTAATGTACCAGCCAGTTCTCCGCAAAGATGACCAGATCTTCGATATCAACCCGGCAGTCGCCGCTTAAATCGCTGGGTATGGATTCTACCGGGTATTGGCCGAAGACCATGATATTATTTATGCACCAGTAATAATCCCACCAGGCATCATAATAGCGCCAGCGGATCTGGACGTTGGGTTGTCCTGCCGCGTAACTGGTCAGGTCCGATTGAACGACTCCGGAATAATCCTGAACGGCTTCATAGCGAAGCAGGTTTTGCCAGGCCCCGCCGTTCACCCGGATATCCACATCCCCGATCTCATCGTTATCAAGATGATAGAAGCGAAACAGATGATTGAACTCCAGAATCACCGTCTCCAGCGCCGAGCAATTCAGGCTGGGGGTAATCAGTTGTTCATCCAGGTTGGCCTGCTGGGCGTCACTATTGCAATACATAAAGTGATCCGAAACATAGGCCCGGTATTCTTCGTGAATATCGGCAGGCTGCCCCATTTTCCAGGTGATGCCGTCCGAGAGGCCATCAACGATGGACCAGCCAGCCGGCAGGCCGCCGGCAAAGTCGGTCGAATAAATTGCAAACCAGGGTTTAATTTCCGCGGCCGCCGGAATGGTTTCGGAAGAACCGGTCCCATTGTCGGCGTCTTCATAGGCGGCGGTGAGCGACTGGCTGCCGCTGGCCTCGATCACACCATCTTCCGCGATTGCGGCTCCATAGGCAACGGCGATACTGCCGGTAAAGTACCCGGAATTGGCAGGGGTTTCATACAAGGCAAGCGTTTCGTAATCCGCGCACGACTGCAATGTGATAGCCTGAGTACCCTGTCCGATTAAGCCGCCGTCAATAAGAGTGACGGCGATAGTATCATTATTGACATACACGGATTTATCCAGTTCCAGGATGCCGCGGTGAGAGGTTCCGGTGAAATTGATATCCCAGCGATTGCCGCACGGATAACTTTCCCACCACCAAAGAACCTTATTATCGTTTCGCGAATAGCCGGTACTTACACTTTGAGGAGCGGAGAAAGTCAAACCCAGTTTGGAAACACTAATCGTAAAGCTGGTATTG
>JAKJEP010000267.1 GCA_022705365.1 Planctomycetota bacterium
CGTATCGACTCATGGCAACTTGTACAATCGCAAAACCGGTCGTTCCATATTTTCTACGGGAATGACAGGAAGCCGGCCGGAGGCGGGCGGAAGATTGAATGGCAGGGGAATGACCATATCGAGTTTTGGCGGTTCCGGCAAAAATATCAAAAAAGCAGAAAGTGCCTTTTTTTTTGTGGGCGGGCCGCGTAGAATACGCAGAAGCAGGCCCGGTCATTGCTGAGCCGCGTTTGATCCAAGAGATGTGTGTAGAAAGGAATTTGCCATGAAACATCATTCTGAATCCCCTGGCCCAAGCGAGCCATCCGGCTGGCAACCTACCCGCCGCGATTTCCTGAAAGCCTCCACGGGTCTGCTAGCCGCAACGGCATTGGTTCCACTTTCCTGCCAATCTTCCAGGTTTTTCCCAGGCCAATCCGCCCGTTTCGGCCTGGTAACGGATATTCATTACGCGGACATAAATAGCCGCAACAACCGCTATCATCGTGATTCCATCAGCAAATTAAACGAGTGTACGGATTTGATGAACGAGCAAAACGTTGATTTTCTCATAGAGTTGGGCGATTTCAAAGATCAGGATGCCAATCCCACGGAAGAAAAAACGATCGAATATCTGGAAACCATCGAAACCACTTACCAGAATTACCAGGGGCCTGTCTATCACGTGCTCGGGAATCATGACATGGACAGTATTTCGAAAAAGCAGTTTCTCGCCCACATTCAAAATACCGGTATCACCCCGGAAAGCTCCTATTACTCATTCGATAAAAATGGGGTTCGTTTTATTGTTCTGGATGCCAATTTCAGTTCCGATGGCCAAGAGTTCGACCACGGCAAGTTTGATTGGACCGACGCCACTGTTCCCCCTGTCCAACTCGATTGGCTTCGAGATACGCTAAAGAGCAGCAATCAGCCGGCGATTGTTTTTGTTCACGAAAGGCTGGACGGAGAGGGTCCTGTGTATGTCAAAAATGCCGCCCAGGTCTGTCAAGTATTGGAGGGGTTCGGCAAGGTGCTGGCTGTTTTCCAGGGCCACGATCACGGAGGCGGCTATAATGAAATCCATGGCATTCATTATTATACCTTACAAGCCGTTGTGGAAGGGCCGGCCCCGGAAAATAATTCGTATGCGATCGTGGAGGTCCAGCCCGATTGGAATATTACGGTCACAGGATACCGCAAAGCGGTCCCTAAAGAACTGCCCCAATCGATCCGGGAAGTATAATCAGGAAAATGGGGAGGGTAGGATGCGGGTCGGGGGTCCGGAGGCTGACGCCTGCGGCTACAAAACGAGCGGCCCCGTCGGGGCTGAGGGAGAGGTAAGGGGAAAAGGTTTCTACTCCAGCCAGTCTTGAACCAGGAGACAGAGATCGATGAGATCGACGCAGCCGGAGTGGTTATAGTCCGCCCCGCCGCAAAAGGCGTTATTCGCGGTGCAGGTACATAGCCCCCACCAGGCGGAAAGATGGGCAACCTCTGCCAGATCGATATCCGGAGGCAGAACGGGGACAAAGTCGCCGTCGAACTGAATCTCAGCGAAGCCGGAGCTGGAGGCATGGCCGTAATTGTCGTAGATATCCAGCCGTACATGGGTCGCCTGGACGCCCGGCAGCAGGTAGTAAGTCGGGGCTACGGGGCTGACCCACGGACCCTGGGGGAGCAGGGTTGGGGCTTCAGGCATGGGGGTAAAGTGGGTGCCATCGGTGGAAACCAACCACTGCACTTCACGAGCACAAACGGTATTGTTGCCGTTAAAGGGCCAGATCGATACGCCATTCAGATGATAAAGGCCATGGAGGTTAAAGATTACGGAGCCATACTTGTAGCCGCTGGACCAGACATTAGCGGCATTCGGCAAAGCATGGGTTCCGGTTAAGGCCGGTGTGTTACCAGGCAGACCGGAGCCATTGACAATATTGGTAACACTGGTACCGCCGGCAGAGTACATATCGGTGGTGGCGGTTACGCCCGGAATCAGCAGTGCCTGGAGGGCCGCTGGTCCCATCGGAAAAATGGCCGTGAATATACAAATTATAACTTTTTTATTCATTTCCTTATCGTTATGATTCCTACAAACATATTATTTTATTCAATTTTCCTATTTCTCGACACCAACCGATTAGATATTACGATTCTCGCTGCAATGCCAAGGAAGAGGTTATGAGGATTTATAAGATTTTCGATGCGAGATGATCAATGGAATTACTTACCGGACCTCATATCCAATATAATTGTATTAATCTAGCGGCAATTATACCAAAAAACCCAGGACGGGGTCAAGAAAATTCGCCCTTATGGTTCATTTTCCGGAAAGACAGTATGCAGTGCCGCCACCAGTCACTGGCCAGGCAGGCAGGCGGGGTCGGAGGGATCCGCGTGGCAATCCAGCAGCCAATGGCCGGCGAGGACGGAAAAGTCCAGGAGGTTGACGGTTTCATCAGGCGGAGCGGCGAGGTCACAGGCCGGATTCCAGGCGGGATCGCCGCTGCTGCTCAACCATGCGGCGGCCAGGATTGCCAGGTCTTCCACATCCAGCCGGCAGTTGCCGTTGAGATCGCCCGCCAGGACGTAGGGACAGTAAAAGGAATAGACCATGTTGTCTAACTGATAGTTTTGCTGATGGAGGCCGCTGCCGCCGACCAGTTTTACCGAGGTGAAGGGGGTATCGGATATGAAGCCCCAAAATTCACCGCCATAGCTATTGGAAATGGCCCCTACATAGAGGGAAGAATCGGCGAGGTAAACCAGCAGGCTGTTCCCGGAGCCGCCGGGGCCGCCTAGCGTCCAATTTCCGCCATAGGCGATAATTGCCGGGGTGAAGCTCCAGACGGTTATGGGTGCATTTTGGCTCTCCGTGGCCAGGACATCCTGGTAGTAACCCTGGGCGGGATTGATGTGGCCGGATTCGGTGGAAACGAAGCTGACGCCCTGGTTCAGTTGGCTGTCGGAAAACTCCTCCGTCATGTACAGCCCGGCCAGGGCCGTCTGCCATTGGGTTTTGTCCGTGTAAATGGTCAGTTCGGCTGGGGAGGCCAGATTCATCCCCAGCAAGATTGCTAAAACCGTTAGAATGAAGGATTTACGCTGCATGTTCGGTCCTCCTGAATTGGCGGCACGGAATGCCGTTCCAGAATTACATATTCTCAGCCGATATTACCGGCTTGCAATTGGAACGTATGCAATTATCAAAGACCATTGAAAGAAGAAATATCTATTAAACATTATACAGCGATTACGGTAAATCGACCACGAAAAAACAGCCCGGATAAATTTTGCTTGCCAGCGGGGAAGCCATTGGGGAGAATGGCCGGCATCCGTTTTCGCACGATCGTCCGGTGCGTCATAAACCCTTTTCTGAATAGGAGATATGGGATACGAGCCAAGCGATGTGGAGCCGAATTTTATCGTTCTATACCCGGTATTTCGCCATATGGGTGGTGCTGGGGGGGATTGCGGCGTATTTATACCCGGCGGTTTTTCTGGCCCTGAAGAATTACAACGAATCGTTTTTCATGCTGACGATGTTCGGGATCGGGGCGGTTCTGGAAACGGAGGATTTCCGGCGTATCGCCCGGCAGCCTGCGATTGTCCTGATCGGCTCCGCGGCCCAGTTCACCCTGATGCCGCTGGGGGCCTTTGTCCTGGCCAGATTGTTTCGTCTGCCGCCGGAAATCACCGTCGGCCTGATCCTGACGGGGGCGGCGCCGGGGGCCATGGCCAGCAACGTGATGAGCTACATTGCCAAAGCGGATGTTGCCTATTCGGTGTCCCTGACCACGGTATCCACGCTGCTGTGTCCGCTGATGACGCCGGGGCTGACGTACCTGCTGGCGCGGTCCACGCTGGAGGTGGATTTCTGGGCGATGTTTGCCAGTGTGATCCAGATGGTGATCCTGCCGCTGCTGGTGGGTATGCTGATCCGCTATAAATGGGAGAGGCAGGTCAGGCGTATTCTGCCGGTTTTTCCGGCGATCTCCGCCACATTTATTATTTTTATCTGTGCCCTGGTGATTGCCGCCAATCGGAATTATCTGCCGCAGCTTACGCTGGGGGTTCTGATTACCTCGGTGCTGCTGAATGTCTATGGCATGGCCGCCGGCTACGGGGTGGGTGGGCTGTTCCATATGGACGTAAAACGGAGGCGCACCCTGAGTATTGAAATCGGGATGCAAAACGCCGGGCTGGGGACGGTTCTGGCGCTGAAGCATTTCGGCGAGCGGGCCGCGATTCCCGTGGCGATTTTTGTTTTTATCTGCATTATTACCGCCTCGCTGGCCGCCGCGTGGTGGGCCAGGGGGAAAAGTCCGGATGGGCGGAAAAAACCGGAAGAGGATTCCATAAAACCGTGATGACAAACAGGGAAGACAAAATGGATGCGAATCGAATCAATCTGGCGGATTTTCAGCAGCTTCTGACGCGGAAAAATCTTTTACCGATTCAGATTATTCAACTGGGGATCACCGCAGGCTGTACGGTTTTCCTGGTCGTGGTTCTGGTGCTGACCGGAAAACGGTCGGTCGGGGCGGTCGGGGCGGGGGAGAATGCCTTCCCTATCGATATTCTGACGTTAATTCACCTGGGGCTGGCCTTGACGGCCTATGCCGCCGCCATCGGGATGTACCGGTTTCTGGTGAATCCCAAACGGCTGGCGGGCAGTATGTATCTGGCGAATCAGCCGGACCACGCGGCCATCGCGGAAAAATGCCTATCTCTGATCCGGACCGGCACAATCCTGCGGTTTGCCTTTTTGGAGGGGGTGGCCTTTTTCGGCCTGATACTGTGTTTGCTGGCCGGGCAGAACGGCTTGCTGGAGGCGCACCCGGAGTACTGGCTGAACGTGTTTTCCTATTTAGTGCTGCTGCTGGTGACTCTGGCGACCTTCGCCACGCGGGACCGGGTGGAGAACCTGTTTATCAATCGTTTTCTGAATGCCTATTTGTACCGGGAGTGAGCCGGGCGGCCGGGGGATCCGAATTATTTGCGCATAAAAAAAGCCCTACGATTTTCACCGCAGGGCTTTCGTTAATTAATGTTGGCAGTGACCTACTCTCACGCTTACGCACTACCATCGGCCTGGACGGGCTTAGCTTCTGAGTTCGGCATGGGATCAGGCGTTTCCCCGTCAGTAACGTCACCAGGAAATTCGTTATATCAGGCGAGAGCCTGA
>JAKJEP010000268.1 GCA_022705365.1 Planctomycetota bacterium
GTAAAGATCCCTGCGATTTTCTTCTGCTGCGGGGAGGCGAGGCCTTTTTGGATCTCATTGCCAGGGCTACCGATGCCCTGGAATACAAATGGAAAGCCACTCGCCAGCGGGTGGAGCAATCGGATACGATCAACGGCCGGAAGCGCGCGATGGAAGATTTCATGGCCCTGGTGGCTCGCACCAGTTCGCTGGGGAATATGGACAGCATCAGCCGAGGTTTTCTGATCAACCATATTGCCAAACTTGTGGCCATGCCCGCGGAAGAAGTGTATCAGCGAATCCAGCAATTGCAAAAAAAGGTATCGGCACGGATGCAGGTCAGAGGGACTGAAGATTCATCCCGCGAAGACAGCCGAAGCCGTTCCTACCGGCAAATTCTGGAAGTGCTGCTGAACCGGCCGGATTTGTTTCCGGTTGTGCAGCCGGTCCTTGCCCAGCCGAATGAGATTACCCATCCGGATCTTTTTCCGGTGGCGCAGCGGCTTTGGCAGTATTGCAGCCGGGGGGGCAGCGGCAAGCTGAGTGAAATTCTGGCCGGCTGCGAAAGCGTCGAATTATGCAATCGAATGACCGATATGTCAGAGGAGGGGGCCGCCCGCGGCAATTATGAGAGTACGCTGGCGGGGGCATTGCGAAATCTGGAGCGAATCAAAGAGGAGGATGTTCGCCGGGAAGTGAAACAACTGGTATCCTCCGCTTCCGAGAAGTATGGGGAAGATGCCGAAACGGCGATGTTACTGGATTATCAATCCAAATGGGTGCCGGACCCACGGAGAGTCGGCCTCAAGTAGGATAGACGTTTTTTTTACAGGAGTATAGCGCTTTGGTAAAAAATAATACTAAAGATCAGGTGATGGAAGACGGCTTGAAAGCCCTGGTGGAAAAAGGGAAGGAACGGGGATTTCTTACCTTTGAAGAGATGAACGATGAATTGCCCGACGATAATATTTCGCCGGATCGTCTGGATAGTCTGCTCATGACGCTGGATGATTTGGGGATCGATCTGATTGATGAAGCCGATGTAGAAAAGCGGGAAGGGGAGGAACGTGCCGAAGAGGAGGTTGAAGATCAGGATGCCCGTCTGGAAGCGGTGCTGGTGGGAACCGAAGAGAAACGGATTGACGACCCGGTGCGCATGTATTTAACGCAAATGGGTGAAATCCCGCTGTTGACCCGCGAGGAAGAAATTTCCCTGGCCAAAAAGATCGAGTTGACCCGGATGGCGTTCCGGCGGAAGGTGCTGGAAAGCGAACAAAGCATGAATTCGGTGATATCGATTCTGGAGCAGGTCGAGGCCGGCTTGCTGCCGTTTGATCGAACCATGCGTATCTCCACCGCCAACAATAAGGAAAAAATGTCGGTGATGCGGCGGATTCCGATCAATCTGGAAACCGTGCGCAAGATGATGAAACAAAATCAGCAGAGCTGGTGCAAGCTGAGGCAGGAAACGGATCCGGAGATTCGCCGTCAGATCAAGTTCCAGATGCGTCAGCGTCGGCGTCGTGCCGCCAGCCTGCTGGAAGAACTGGCGGTCCGTACCAGCCGCGTGCAGCCGATGATGCTCAAACTGGAAAATATCCTGAAGAAGATTGCGGTTCTGGAAGAATCCCTGGCCCATCCGGAAAAGGAAAATCTGAACGAAGAAGATTTGATGGTCATTCGGGAAGAGATGCAGGGTTTGAAGGAGCTGGTGATGGAGGAGCCTGACCAGTTGCGAGCCCGCTGCCGGACGATTCGGAAAGTCTTCTCGGAATACGAAGACGCCAAGCGAAAACTCAGCGGGGGCAATCTGCGGCTGGTGGTTTCCATCGCCAAAAAATATCGCAATCGGGGCCTGAGTTTCCTCGATATCATCCAGGAAGGGAATACCGGGCTGATGCGGGCGGTGGACAAATACGAATACCGCCGCGGGTATAAGTTCAGTACCTATGCCACCTGGTGGATTCGCCAGGCGATTACCCGGGCGATTGCCGATCATGCCCGCACCATCCGGATTCCGGTGCATATGATTGAAACGATGAGCAAGCTGCGGAACGTCAGCAAGAAACTCCAGCAGGAACTGGGAGCGGAACCCAGTATCGAGGAAATTGCGGCGGCGGCGGACATGCCGATTTCGGAGGCCCGGCGGGTGATGAAGATTTCCCGCCATCCGATCAGCCTGGACCGCCCGGTGGGCGAGAGCGAAGACAGCTATTTCGGCGATTTTATTGAGGATGACGGGGCCGAATCGCCGGTGAGTGCCGCGTCCCAGGAAATGCTGAAGGACAAGATTGATGCCGTGCTGAAGACGCTCACCTACCGGGAGCGGGAAATTATCAAGCTGCGGTATGGAATAGGGGACGGATATACTTATACGCTGGAAGAAGTGGGCCGGATATTCAAGGTAACCCGCGAACGGGTCCGGCAGGTGGAAGCGAAGGCAATCCGAAAGCTCCAGCATCCGGTCCGTGCCCGGAAACTGGAAGGATTTCTGGACAATATTATCCCCTACTACGAAGAGGAAGAAGAGGAAGAGCTGTAAGCCCGGAAGAATCGAACGGATACAGACAGGAATTCCGTGTTATGTCCCTATCTGCCAGGAGAATCTGCTTGCGGTTTATTCTTTTTGGAGGGCTGGGCCTGATTTTTGAAGTGTGTTTCGGAGCGGTCTGGGGCCTGAAAAACGGCGACTGGAACTTGCGCGGCAGCAGCAGCCTGTGGATGATTTTCGACTACGGGCTGCTGGGAGTAGCCCTCCTGCCCATTGCCAGACCCCTGATTCGACGGAAGATACCCCTGCCGCTGCGGGCTGTTGTTTATATGGCCGGTTTTTTTACGGTTGAGTTTGTCAGCGGCTGGCTCTTCGAGCGGTGCGGCCTGCACATCTGGAGTTACCGATCCCTTCCTTATAACCTCTGCGGCTATATCGCCCTGATGTACGTCCCCATCTGGTATGGGGTGGGTTTGGTCGCCGAATACCTGTATCGTAAAATCGATGCCTTTGCCCTGGTTCTCGCTGCCGGCCTGGATGCCCCGGAAATCGAGTCTGTGCAGAACCGCCAAAACAGTTGAAAATTCCTGCTCCGAGAAACCTTTCTCTAATGGGAAGTTACGTTCATCCATTTTAATGTTACCTCCATCTATGGAAAGCATTCGAGCGGAAATATAGGATGCCAGGGTATAGTTGTTCTAATATATATGGAGATACACAATGAAACCGTCCCGTCGAATGTTTCTGCAGGGGGTTACCGGTCTTGGCGCTCTATCTGTTTTTGCCGTGCATACTCCGATGGTTTTGGCCCAAACCGGCGAGAACGAAGAGAAAGATATGGCCATCCCCACCCCTCTGCCGCGGATTGCCCGCTTTGAGAAGCTGGCGTACGGGATGTTTATTCACTGGGGCCTGTATTCCCAGCTTGGCAAGGGGGAATGGGCGCAGAGTGCCATGCAAATTCCCAAGGCTGAGTACCAGAAGCTCAAGGATACCTTTACGGCCAAGGATTTCGACGGCAGGGCCTTTGCACGAACCGCCCGCCGGGCCGGGATGAAATATATTACGCTGACGACCCGCCATCATGAAGGATTCAGCCTGTATGATACCCAGGGGCTTTCGGATTATGATGCTCCGCACAGCCCTGCCGGGCGCGACCTGGTCCGGGATTTCGTTGAGGGCTGCCGGGCGGAAGGGATTGTACCCTTCTTTTATCATACCACGCTGGACTGGTATCAGGACAGTTTCAATAATGATTTCGGCGTCTATCTCCAGTATCTGCGGGATTCGGTCCGCCTGCTTTGCACGAACTATGGGGAGATTGGCGGCCTGTGGTTTGACGGCAACTGGAGCAAGCCCGATGCCGACTGGCAGGTGGACAAGCTCTATGGCATGATCCGCCAGCTTCAGCCGGAGGCGATGATTATCGACAATACCGGGTTGGGCAAGCGTGGGGAGATCGGCCATCCGGAAATCGACAGTACCACTTTCGAGCAGGGCCGGCCCACGCCGATGGACCGACGGGGGATGAAGAAGTATATCGCCGCGGAGATGTGCCAGCCGAGCAATACCCACTGGGGTTATGCCCAAAACGATTTCTGCTATGCCTCCACCCGCGACCTTATTGAAAATCTCTGTGCCTGCCGCAAGGTGGGCGCCAATTTTATTTTGAATGTCGGCCCGACCGCGACCGGCAAACTGCCCGATTATGAAAAGGCTCTTTTTGAGCGAGTGGGCGACTGGGTGCAGATGCACGCCGAACCGCTCTATAACGGCAAACCTTCCAGCATCAAAGGACCGGAGGAAGATTTTGCCCTGGAAACCGGCGACAAGATCTATTTGTTCATCCACAATCTCTCGATCCGGGGTGATAAGAATGTCACTCTCCAGACCGGCGGGGCCGGGCCGCGCACTTTTGATGGGGTCGCTAAAAAAATTCAGTCAGCCAAATGGATGGATAACCAGGAAGAATTGAAATTTCAGCAGGATGCCTCCGGCAAGCTGACGGTAGAAGCTACGGGATTTCCCTATGGAACCAATACCGTGGTACGGGTGGTGGAGATTGCCTGACACACAAAAGGATACCAAAGGGATATATCGCCTTAAGAACACCAGCATAAAAACGCAAAAGAGGTAAGAAAAGATGGTATGCACAGCATACCCTACGGTTCCTCTTGCGGGCCTTTATCGGATTTGCCAAAGCGGACGAAATTCTGGATGGCTTCGATGGTATCGTTAAAGCCCCGGGCGACGCTTTCCTTGAGTTCCTTCCATTTGTCCAGTCCCAGCCCGATGGGCAGCCGGATATTGGGGGTAATATCCTGAAAAAACATCTTGCCGACATCGGCGGTAAAGGTTTTCAAGTGGCGGGCGATATTCTTTTTCGCTTCCTCATAATCCCAGCCTCGAAAGGCCCGGCAGCGCTGCTGGGCGGCATGGCCGGTGATGCTGGTGAGCAGGCCGGCCGCCAGACCTTCGGTGCAGTCATCGACGATCCGGCTGATGCCGGGGATCATGCCGGGCAGGCCTTTGGTGACGTTGTCGATCATCTTGGTGCCCAGATTGACAAAATTCACGGTGGCCACCACGCGGGCGGTATCATAAAGGATGGCCAGGGTTTCCCGCAGGCGGGGCCGGCTGTTATACACGGCGGCTACGTTGCCGACCATGGCCA
>JAKJEP010000269.1:0-4612 GCA_022705365.1 Planctomycetota bacterium
AAAGATGAAGAAAGTCATATAAAACATGGGTAAAACATATATAAATGTATAGTAAAACATGAGTAGAAATGAAGGGTGTCGGCGCGAGGCAAGGGCCGAGAGGGCAGGCTGGCCTACACCACTCTCGCCGCGGTTGTTTGACCCCATTGACGCTCACGCTGTTCACTGCCACAACCAATTCGGTGGGGAAGATTGCCTAGATTAACAGAATAAAAAGTCGGAACCTATCTGACAAATCAGACAGGTCAGACAAATCGGACGGGAGAAAGAGAAGATTTTAACCGCGAATTTTCGCGAATCCCGACAGATCGGGACAAGTTCCGCGATTAAGAGGGGGAAAATTTGAATAAAAGAGAACAAAGGGTGCTGGCCGCTGGCAAATTCGATAAAACAAACTTATTGACTTCGGTTTTAAGATGAATGAGAATAGCATATAAAATCAGGGTTTACCGTTCTTCAGCGAAGGAATAAATAGATGATAGTTGAGTTGCCTTATATCAAAGACGGCATTATGCATGCCACGATCCGGAAGCATCGCTTTCATTTGCGGCGAAAGGATCCTACGCCGGACAATTTTCTTTGGATCGACGGGAGGATTCTGCTGGTTCTCGATACGGTGGCGGCCGATTTTGTCAGTTTCATTTTACAAGGCATGTGGCAATTCCAGCAGGGGCTGGGGGATGATTCGGAAAAAGTCCGGCAGTTTGTGGTGGAACGTATGCATCGGAAATATAGCGGGCGTCTGGGGTGGCCGGCCAGGCGGATAACGCCGGAGCGGCTGCGAAGCGACCTGGACCGGATCTTCGGCACGATTATGGGGATTGCGGAAGGCGCCTGCCCCGTCGATAGCAATCTGGCGATGAAGGAAATCGATATCAACCGATGGATTGCCCCGGCACGGATGGATCTGGCCCTGACCTATCGCTGCAATTTGAATTGTGCCCATTGTTATGCCGCCGCCGCGGCTGGAAAGGAAATTCCAGAGCTTACCACCTCCCAATGGAAGCAGGTGCTGGAGCGGCTCTGGAAGATCGGGGTTCCCAATGTGGTGTTCACCGGCGGAGAGCCGACTTTACGGGAGGATCTGGTGGAGCTGGTGGATGCGGCCAAATTATTTGTTACGGGGCTGGTCACAAACGGTACCCAATTAACGAAGCTGGCCCGGCCGCTGCAGGAGGCCAGTCTGGACTATGTGCAAGTTACCCTCGAATCCCCTGTATCGGAGGTTCATAATGGGATGGTTTCCGCTTCCTTCGATGCTTTTAACCGGACAGTCGAAGGAATCACAGCGGGGCTGGAGGCGGGAATACAAGTCATAACCAATACCACATTGACCCGGCAAAATGCCATGCAGTTCCCCCAGCTTATCCAATTTTGCCGGACGCTGGGTTTACAGAACATGGCCTGTAATACGCTGATCTGCAGCGGAGGCGGGATGGCTGCAAAGAAAGAGAATGGTCTTTCGCCGGCAGAACTCAAAACCATTCTCGAACAGGCCATACAAACGGCACAAGACCATCATATTCACCTCCAATGGTACTCTCCCACCTGTTACCTGCACCTGAATCCCGTGGAGCTGGGCTTTGGGGCCAAGGGTTGTTCGGCGGCCGCCTACAATATGACTACCCAGCCGGACGGCAGTATATTGCCCTGTCAGAGCTGGCCGGAGACGGTAGGTAATTTGCTGCAGGATTCCTGGCCGGCAATCTGGAACCATCCCACCTGTATCAAGCTTCGCAATCATGGTTTTGCCGAGGAGGACCCGCAATGCAAGTCCTGCCTGCACCATGAAGTTTGCGGGGGCGGCTGCCCGCTGGAAGGGAGGGAAAGCCGAAGATGAAGAACGTATTATCCATTTTGCTGCTGGTGTTACCGGGTTTGATTTCTGCCATGACGGGGACGACGGGGGCGGACACGGGAACCTATAAGATTCTGGACTATCGAGTTACGCTTACTCCCCGTTCGGATGGGACGGTGACGATTGAGTACAGCCAGAAATGGCTGGTTCAGTCGGGGCATATTCCCTGGATTACGGTAGGAACGCCCAACGCGAATTTTCAGATACAGGCAGAGAAAAAAAGCGGGAATGCCGCCCGGGTCTATGCGGAGAATTATGGTAACTGGTCGGGGGTAAAGATTGAGCTGGACCGGGATTACCGGGCCGGGGAGTCTTTTGCCGCAGGCTTTTCCATTATCCAATGGAATTTGTTTTTTGCGGATCAAGACCAGTACCAGTTGATATTCACACCGGGATGGTATGATCGGGGAGTGATTGACCATCTGCAAATTGAGGTTTTCTTTTTTGCGCCTCTGGATGTGGTTAAAACCAGCCCTGCTCCGAGCCGAATTCAGCAGCAGACGATGATTTGGGAGAAAACCGGTTTAGCCGGCGGCCAACGATTTCCGATTCAGGTATCTTTTCCCCGAACGCTCCTGCCTGCCGGGATTCCGCATCTTCAGAGCAAAGGGGTTAGCGGATGGGTATTTATTATCCCGATTCTATTCGCACTTTTTATCATCATAGCGATTATTCGCTCCATTCGCGGCATTTCCAGAACAAGGTCGTATGGCCCCGGCGGAATTATAACTTATGGCGGGCCTTCCCACCGCAAGCGGATTTATGCGGCTGGTGGGGGCATACATCCCAAGATCAGTACCGGCGGCGGTGGCGGGTTTGGCGGCCGTTCCTTTTCTTGTGTCTGCGCCTGCGCCGGTTGTGCCTGTGCGTGTGCGTGTGCCGGCGGCGGTGCGGCGGGATGCGATCGCAAACTCACCCACCGCTGTCCTCTTTGCCAAGAATGCCCCCGGAAAACGACTTGCCCGGTTTGGAGGCCTGCCAGCCATGAATAGAACGTTTTATTTTCTGGCGGTTTTCTTATTGATCCTTCCAGGGTACGGCTGTGACAAGAATAGTCCGGTTCCCTCGGATGAAAATGTATCCGTTCCCTCGGGGGATCCCTCTTTTCCACCGTTGGAGCAGTTTTGGGTAATTGATAAGGCGGGAGTCATGCATCCCCAAAATATCGAAGAAGCCAGTACCCTCTGTCAGGAACTCAAGGACCAGGGGCTGGCGGAAGTGGTCGTGCTTATTCAGAACGGCGTCCAACATCCGGCGGATTATGCCACCCATTTCGGCCGCTGGCTCCGATTGGGTAAAAAGGGTTTGGGTACGGAGGGCGGCAACAACGGGATTGTCTGGCTTATTCGTCCTGATGCCACGGAAAAAATCACCTATTCGGTGGGCCGCGGGCTGCCTTTGCTCACTTCAGGCCGGATGGTGGATATTATCAATGCGTCGAAGGATTATTTCAACTTTAACAATTATGATCAAGGTGTTCTGGTTCTTTTGAAACAAACGCAAAATCAACTGGTCCAGATATATGGCCGGAAAGGAGTGTCTCCATGAAACGGGCAATTTTAGTAATCGTAGTGATTCTCGTGATTATGGCAGTGGGATTTGGCATCGGTTACACGACCAAATATAATCACCTGGTTGGGCTACAGGAAAAAACCAACGAAGGCCGGTCCCGATTTGCGGCGGCAGTCAACACCTGTTCCCAGAAGATGAAATCCGTCTGGGCCATGGCGGATCAGGAAGGTATTCTGGAAAAAGAAACGTACACGGGAGTGGCCAAGGCCCGTTCGGCCTATGATGAATCGGAAAAAGCTTTTCAGCAAGCCAAAGAGGAAAAATCGGCTTCGGTGATGGATCTAACCAAGCTCGGCGCTGGTTTCGGCCAGGCACTGGTTAATGTTCGGATTGCCTTCGAGGCTTACCCCCAACTTCGTACGACAGAAACCTATCAGAAAGCCATGGCGGCGGTTGAAGAAGGATTCAATGAAATAAAGACGGCTCTGGATGACTGGATTGGCCTTTGCCAGAATTACAACCGGTATCGCCGTACTCTGTTTACGAACTGGTTTGCTTCTGCCTTTTCCTGGCCATTTCCACCGCAGATTGCCTATTATGAAGGCGGTATTAAAGAACCTGAGCAGTGGAAAATCACCACGGAGGAACTGAATCCTAAAGCAAATGATGATAAGTAGTTAATCCGCATATCTCACAGGCTTTCGGTTTTCAGCGGTCATTTTGCCCGGCTTCTTCGTTCTGGCCGCTATCTGTCCTCAACATAGACGCCAGCGTCAAAAGCTCTTCGATCCCTTGTGATTGAGGAGCCAGAGCTGTTTATGGAAGTCCATATCGACTTTTGGCGGTTCTGGCAACATTAGGGTGTTTTGTAGATAAATTTAGATTTTTTGATTTTTTTCTTGCAAAAAGGCGAAAATGTGTTATAGTAATATATAACAGTATTGCACTATTTTGGAGGTACGAGCCATTTTTATACGAATAGAGCCATCGTCAGCGGTTCCGATTTACCGGCAGATACTGGATCAGATCCGGTATCAGGTGGCGGCTGGGGTGTTAAGGGAGGGCCAGCAGATGCCCAGCGTGCGGCAGTTGGCGGGGCAGCTGGCGGTGAACCAGAATACCATTTTGAAGGTGTATAACCAGCTTTGCCAGGAGAAGATCCTGCAGATCGAGCGGGGCAGCGGTACGTTTGTGGCGGCGGAGGCGAGGCAGGGGCGGACGGCGGAGCGGAAAGAGGTGGTG
>JAKJEP010000269.1:4693-5138 GCA_022705365.1 Planctomycetota bacterium
ATGGGTTTGCCGGAATTGCAGGAGATTCTGGCGGAGCAGTATGAGGCGATGGCCAAACAGGAGCAAAAGGTACGGAGTGAACCATTATGACAGAAGCGGCGATTGAAATTCGGGATTTGGGTTTTTCGTATGGGCGGAAGGAGGTCTTGTGCGGGGTGAACCTGGAGGTGCCGGCGGGGTCGATTTTCGGCTTTTTGGGCCGGAACGGGGCGGGCAAGACCACGCTGCTGAAGACGATCGCCGGAATTTTGAAATGCCGCTCCGGCAGTATTTTGTTCGACGGCCGGCCTGTTCAAGGGGTTCCGCCGGAAAAAATCGTGGAACTCGGCTGCTGCCTGGTTCCCGAAGGCCGCCATGTATTTCCTACGCTGACGGTGCGGGAAAATCTGCTGCTCGGGGCGTATTCGCAGCGGCGGAAAAACCGGTCGCCGGCCGGTCCGGACGA
>JAKJEP010000026.1 GCA_022705365.1 Planctomycetota bacterium
AAATGCCATTTCTGACAGACAGGCGAACTATTGCAGCAGCAGTTCCTATAGTTACGATGTGAGTTCTACGCGCGGTTATCACTCTCTCTGGAACGACGGGGTTTTTCCCTATAGCTCACCAGTAGGCTTTTTCGATGGCGGATTGAAGTACAAGGCGAATTACCACTGGCCGGGCAGTGCGACCAGCTACCAGACGGCCAATGGGGGCAATGGCTATGGTCTCTACGACATGGCCGGGAATGTCTGGGAGTGGTGCAACGACTGGTACCGGGACATCTACTACTCGCTCAGTCCCAACGACAATCCGACTGGGCCAACCAGTGGCGCCTATCGTGTGATGCGCGGTGGCAGTTGGTACTACAGCGCCTACTACTGCCGGGTAGCGAGCCGCAGCTACGGCGGCCTCCCGGACTCCCGGGGCAGCACTTTCGGTTTTCGCCTGGTCCTGGATTTGCAGTAACCGTTGCTCTTACACCCACTTATTTAGCATAGGTACATGCCTCACCCCTTCTGCAGGGCCGCTAAATATTATTTGGCAGATCTGGAAACGGTTGAGGCAAGGACAACGGCGGTGGATTAAAACAGCCAACATAAAGTTGGGGGCTTGCGTGGAATGGCAGGCGGGTGGGGAAATGGAACAGGGGGACAATATTGGTGGAGAGTATTATACTTTCGCCCCTGCGGGGCTTTCGGATGGGGTGGTGGGTTGAGGTCCGGGGGCTGACGCCCCCGGCTAAGAAACTGATGGCCCCTTCGGGGCTGGGGGGAAGGGGGACGATACGAAGTGAGAAGGGGGAAAAGATGGAAAGAATAAGACAACCTGAAGGTTGAACTCAGAACGGGAATGGCAGGTTAGCCTACACCATTACGACGCGAGGTTAGAATGATATATGACGCTTCCGCTGGGCGCTGCGTGGAATGGGAACGAAAGGACAGAAGATGGATTACAAGGCAGGAACAGGGTATTCGACCCCCTTACTGACGTGCGGGGCTTGGATAGGGAGAAGAGAAAACCTGGATTCCTGCTTGCGCAAAGGAGATGGTGGGTTGAGAACCCACCCAACCGGAATGGCAGGCGGGCCTGCACCATTACGACGTGAGGTTAGTTGGCTAGCAGACGCTTCCGCTGGGCGCTGCGTCAGATAATACAGGAAACATACCGCATCGGCAAACCAGTTGCCGACCCTACTTTCCAGGATAGGGAGAAGATAATCCTGGATACCAGCTTGCGCAGGAATGAGCAGGCGGGCGATTGGCCGATATATGAGACATAGTGTGAGAATGGAGGAAGAGAAGATGGATTTCCGCCGGCGCGGGAATAACAACATGCCGGCCGGAGGCCGGCGGTACGGGATGCGCGGGAATGGGATACGGGGGACGACTTATAGAACCGCGTGTGCAATTCCGGGGATACCAGGAACGCAGCCCCTACCCTAAGAGAAAAGATGGTATGCGGAGGATACCCTACCTCGCTGCAGTGAGAAAGGCGCCGCCCGAAGAAAAAAAGACAGCCTAAAGGCTGAACTCAGAACGGGGATGGCCAGCGGTACGTGCCGGTGTGTGAATGACCGGCGGGTGATGGGGTGGAATAGGAAGGATAATATAGGAACGGAGTTAGAGAAGATGGTATGCACAGCATACCCTGATATGGAACGACCTTTGTCAACGGTTATTTTCATTTCTATTTCATATATTTTGGATACGGGATAGCGTAGGCGGCTTCGACAAGGAATCAGTCTGATATACGTGGATTACCCGGTTCAATCCGGGCAGAGCCGACAGGAATATTCTTCGTCGTCAGCGTTGCGTTCTACGAGCATGAGTTCGCACGGTACGCATACCGAACTATCATATAGGGTGGCCGCAAGTCGCTTTCTTGTGCCTACGCTATCCAATATCTTCTCCTGTTATTTTCTGGTAACCTTATTTGTAATGGACACGTAAAAAGGATACGTACCGATCAGGCGGCCTCCTTGGTGTTTGCCCGGGCTTCGTATTGCGTGATCATAAACCAGATAAAGCCGGCCAGTTCCCGGGCCACGGCGATATTCGCTTTTGTAGGCAGCTTCCCTTTTCGGATCAAATCCCGATACCGCTTGGATAATCGTTGCCCGGCGTTATCGGCAATCGCAATAGCCCAGGCCGGTTGGCCAGTCCTTCGTTGCTCCAGGGCCTTGGAAGGATGATACCGGTGGCGATAATGCCAGGCGGTTTCATTCAGCAGGCGACGAATGCGTTTGTTGCCCGTTTTGGTAATCGCTCCTTTTCGCTGTTTCTCGCCGCTGGAATCCTCCGAAGGGGTTAGCCCCAGATAGCTCATCAGATGACGGGCTGATTCGAAGCGGCCAAACGCAAAAATCTCAGTTAGGATCGTAATCGCCGTCAGGGTGTTGATCCCGTGGAAGCAACATAAACCATCGACTATTTCTTTGTACCGGGGTGACTGGGCCAGAAGGGTGACTTCCTGATCCAGATTCTTCAGACGACTTAGACAATGGACCAACTCGGCAAAATAATTCTCGAATACCTGGGTCAGCCGCGGTTGTTCGAATTCCAGAGCCTGCAGCCAGGTCATATGTTTTTGGGTCCAGTGATGGCCTTCAGTATAGACATAGCCGTGCCGGGTGAGAAACTTGAGAATCTGATGGCGAATCCGTTTGAGATTCTCCTGGGCCGTTTCCCGCAAACGCGTCAGTTCGCGGGCCGCCTCCTGTGGTTCGTCGGGGGCCTGTACTTCCGTGAGCAGGTCGGCCTGGAAGAGAGGCAGTAATTTCCTGGTGTCCCGTCGATCGGTTTTGACTCGCTCGCCCGGCTTACGGGGCACCAGCGAGGGGGCGATCACCCGACAGCGACAGCCCAACGCCTCAATCCGCCGTTTGAGCGTAAAACCGCAGACGCCCGCCTCATAACAGAATTCAACCGGCCCCGGAGCCTCTCGCAGGATCTTTTGGACCATCTTTTTGATGTCCCGGGCCGTATTGAGAACGGTGCACTCGATAATCTCCATCTGGCCGGGTTGCTGGTAAGCAATTTTGTGTTGTTTTTTGTGGGTATCCATGGCGACATAGGTTATACTGTTTTTCATAACGACCGGTTCCTTTCGTTTGTATGCGGCTCTGTTACCGCAAGGTGATAATCCGCGATATCCGGTGGCCACGTGCCACCACACGCCTTGGTCGTATCGACTCATGGCAACTTGTACAATCGCAAAACCGGTCGTTCCATATTTTCTACCAGCTACTAGCCGCATGGAAAAATTAAAAATCAAATAGCAAAAATGAGGTATCGCTGGCGGCGATGAAGATATAAATAGATTTTTCGACTCCGCTGCGCTTCGCTCAAAATAACGAAACGTGCGGCTACGATATGCATGGCACATTTAAGACCATCGCCTGTCCTGCGGACAGACGCTGCCACCCAGGGAAAAAGTGAGAAAAGCGGGAATGTGGGAAAAGAATATAGATATTGCATCGGTCCCGAATGGTTATCGGAACGACCCTACGCTGAAGACCACCTCCATGCCTGCGGCAGGAAGGTGCCACCCAGTATGGGGGGTGGCAGTTATGGGAGGATTGGATGGTAAGACAACGTGAAAGCCTCCGGCTGGGAGGAAGCGGGATACGCAGGGCGATATTTTTATAAGCTCTATGTTTATAAGCAGTTATAGACGATGCAATTCTGTTTTTTGTGTTTTATTTGTGATGCAGTGAGTGGGATTGCCCAAAAAAAGGAAATGGCACGCCTGGCGGGGGGGTGAGAGCCGAAGGATGCCGGTACGAGGGAAGCCAACGCTTTTTAATTGACTTTACCGGAATAGTAACTAGAATTCCCCGCTTGCGGGCCGGTTTGTTGGCTTGTTTAACTGACGAAATAGTATGAAGTAAAGGAAATATGACGAAAGAATCAATCCGAAATGTAGCCATTATCGCCCATGTGGATCACGGCAAGACCACGCTGGTGGATCAGCTTTTATATCAGTCGGGGATGTTTCGCAACGAAGAGCTGGAGAGGCTGGCTGGCGGCCAGCATTGCCTGATTATGGATTCGAATCCGCTGGAACGGGAGCGGGGCATCACCATCCTGAGCAAAAACTGTGCAGTCCGATATACCGATGAGCAAGGCCATCTCTATAAGATCAACATTATCGATACGCCGGGCCATGCGGACTTTGGCGGGGAGGTGGAACGGGTTCTCAAGATGGCGGATGGGGTTCTGCTGCTGGTGGACGCCTTTGACGGCCCCATGCCCCAGACCCGGTTCGTGCTGAGCAAGGCGCTGGAACATAAGCTCAAACCCATCGTGGTCGTCAACAAAGTGGACCGCCCCGATTCCCGGCCCCATGATGTGGTGAATGAAGTTTTTGACCTGCTGATTCAGCTTGGGGCCAGTGATGAGGCGCTGGATTTTCCGATACTGTACGCCTCCGCGAAGGAAGGCTGGGCGACGATGCATCTGGACAAGCCGACGAACAATGTCCGGGCTATATTTGATGCGATTGTCCATCATATCCCGGCTCCGGATGTCAACGTGAAAGCCCCGCTCCAGATGCTGATTACCACGCTGGAATATTCCGATTACGTCGGGCGGATCGCCATCGGCAGAATTTTTGCCGGCCGGATCAACGAGGGAGATACGGTTACGGTGATCGACCGGCAGGGCAATCACACCCTGCAGAAGATTATGCAGATTCATCAGTTTGTCGGGCTGGGCCGCAAACAGGTGCGCCATGTCCAGGCGGGTGATATCTGTGCCATTACCGGGCTGGATCCCATCGATATCGGCAATACCCTGGCCTGTGCGGAAAATCCCACGGCTCTGCCGGCCATTACGGTCGCCGAACCGACCATGCATACCACCTTTCGCGTCAATGACGGCCCTTTCTCCGGCCGGGAAGGGAAATCGCTGACGAGCCGCCAGATTCGCCAGCGGCTCGACAAGGAATTGCAGCATAATGTGGCCCTGCGCGTCGAAGCCGGGGAAACCCCGGAAGAATTCAAGGTCTCCGGCCGCGGCCTGATGCACATCGGCATCCTGCTGGAAAATATGCGGCGGGAAGGCTTTGAAATCTGCGTGGGAAAACCGAATGTGATTTACAAGGAAATCGGCGGCAAAACGCACGAGCCTATCGAACTGCTGGTAATCGATTGCCCCCTCGACTGCCAGAGCGCGGTTATGAACATGCTGGGGGAGCGGCGCACGGAACTGGTGCGAATGGACGCCAAAAGCGGTACAAACGACTTTATCCATATGGAATTTTCCGTGCCTTCCCGCGGGCTGTTCGGGCTGCATTCCCGGCTGATGAATGCCACCAAGGGCAGAGCCATTATGCATCATACGTTTGAACGCTACGAACCGGTGCGGGGATCCATCCCGCAGCGGCAGGCCGGCGTCATGATTGCCACCATGACCGGGCAGGTGACCGCCTACGCCCTGGACAGCCTCTACGACCGGGGATTCTTCTTCGTCCGGCCCGGCGAGCAGGTCTATGCCGGCCAGGTGGTGGGCGAACACTGCAAGGAAAAGGATATTCCCGTCAATGTGGTGAAAGCCAAACAGTTAACCAACATCCGAGCCGCCGGTAAGGACGATGCCGCCCGGATCCGGCCGGCCCGCAACATGAGCCTTGAAGAGGCGCTGGAATATATCCAGGACGATGAACTGGTGGAGATCCTGCCTAAGACCATCCGCATCCGCAAGCGGATCCTCGACGAAAACGAACGGAAAATCGCCATGCGGAAGATATCTAGTAAATAATCAGCCAGCCCTGCCGGTTGCCAGAGCCGTGGTTCACAAGGGGATAATCTGATATTCCATCGTATCGAGATTCAGAATCACGACGTGGCCCTGCCCCGTCAGCCAGTCGGTGGATTCGCCGGGGTTGATGATGAGGGTTTTGCCTTCCCGGCGGATGTCCTGTTTGTGGGTGTGGCCGTAAATGACCAGGTCGTAGGTCTGGCTAAGGATCGCCTCCTCGATATAGTGCGGGGTGTGCGTCATGAAGATCCGGCGGTTGGCCAGCGTGCCTTTATAGCAGTATTCGTGAATCTCGCCGCCTCCCTTTTCCACGGCACCTTTGAGAAACAGTTTTTCGCCGTCGTTGTTGCCAAAGACGGCGATGAGTTTGGCGGATTTTACCTCCTGGAAGATTTTGGCGGAGAAGGGCGAAACGATATCGCCGCCGTGCAGGATGTACGAGACCTGGTGCTCGTTGAAAACCGCGACCGCCTTTTGCAAAGCTTCCCGATGATCGTGACTGTCTGAAATTATGCCGATTAACATATTGTCAACCTGTTGCAAAACTTTGGTTAGTTCTTTTGATACACAATGATCGCCGAACCGGGCTGGGAGGAGATCGTGACCGGCAGGCCGGGGTTCATCAGGCTGGCACCGGTTTCCGTGGTTACGGCGGCGGTGTCCAGATTGGTCAGGGTATAAACGGCATTCCATTCCAGGCCCTTCAGTTTCAACGGCATGGCACCGGTGGTACTCTGGGGGCGGCGGAAGGCCTGCACCAGGCCCCGGCCCCGGGCAGGATCATAATACTGCCAGGCGATCCAGGTATTGTCTGCAATGCTATACTCCGTCAGAGGATAAAAGTCGCTGCGGTAGAGGTCGCTGATCGAACGATACTGGTTCAGCATCTCTGTCGCGGGCGCCCAGATACCCGGATCGTTATGATTCAAGGCGGTAACGAAGGAATTGCCCATGCCGCTGCGGAAATGATAGGGATCGAGCGAGACCGTGCCCAGGCCGATCAGGGGGACCCAGAAGGACAGGGCATACTGCATACTCTGGGCACTTTCGGAATACCACAGATGATCCGTCCGAGTGAACACCAGAGCGCGGCGGAGCATCTCAAAGTCGATTCGCCGGCCGCCGCTGGCACAATTGTCGATAATCAGGTTCGGATGATCGGCTTGCAGGGTGTCGAAATAATCGTACAGGCCCATTACGTAGCGGATTTCGTTCAGGCCCTGGCGGTCTGCCGCTTCGCCGGTCCGCCAGTAATAGACCGGGTGCATGTTAAAGTCGTTGCGATAGGCATCAATGCCGATATCGCCGATCATGCCGCTGAACTTGGCCTTGGCCCAGGCCAGGGCGGCGGGGTTGCCCAGATTCAAGAGCCGCCAGTTGCCGTTCTGCTGGTAGGCAACCTCACCAGGCATATTGGAGGGGGTCAGCAGCCATTCCGGATGGTTGGTATAGAGCCAGGAGCCGGGCATGACCCGTTCCGGTTCGAACCAGAGCAGGAATTTGTACCCGGCGTTATGCGCCGCATCCGCCACCGGATCCATACCGTTGGGATACCGCGCGGGATCGGGTTCCCAGGTCCCCACGCTCGTCCAGGAGGTGCTGCCATTCAAATCGTACCAACCCGCATCAATCCAGATATAATCCACCGGATAATTATGATTGGCGGTATTGTTAATGAACTCGATCATATTTGATTCCGTGGTTGGATTGGGAGTAAGATCGAATCCATACATTCCATGAACACTGGCCCCCACGAACGGCTCAGACGGTGAACCGCCCGGCTGGGGGGAATAATGAGCCAGCAGGAAGCGCCGGAACTGGTTGTGGCCCCGCTGCCGGTCGCCGCCCCAGAACAGCAGCATGACCGAGGGCATGCGAATCTGTTCGCCGGGAAAGAGCCGAAAATGAGCCAGTTCCAGGCCTGCGCGGAAATTCAGGCTGGCGGCGCTATATTTGTGGAAGGACGCGGCCCATTGCCCGGTCCAGCCGATGGCGAGCATGGTTCCGGTCTGGTCCGGTTTTTCCAGGTTAAAGAAAGGCAAAACACCATCGGAGGGCCGGCCGCCAAAGGGGGTAAAGCTCCTGCTCGATTCTGTCGTCATTGTTATCTGTTTAGGCTGGAAATCCGTGGCAATCGCGGTGCTGCCGTCGGCGTAATGCAGGGTGAAATTTCCGGCGGCGTTACTGGGACAATCGAAATCGGCAGATTTTATGTCTTCTAAAATAGGGGTGTTCTGGCCGCTGGTGTTTTTGTAATAGACTACCCACTCGACTGCCGGATAATCCTGGTATTCGGTGGCCACGCATTTGACTTCCAGGCCGGTGGCCGGGTCCAGATACGTCACGGTATGCCGGGTTCTCTGCGAATCCAGAACCACGGACTGCTGGGTTTTCTGCCAGTTGGCCAGCAGGCTGAGGGAGGATACACCGTTATACACGAAGGAGATCGGGGGCACGGAATGGGCGGAAGCGAACTTGTCCTGCACCCATTGCCGGGCCTTTGCCATTTCCTCGGCGGCAATGATGTCCTCAATATTCTCACAACTCTCATTAGCGGCATCGTAACAGAGCAGCCAGTTCTGAACAAAAAACACCAAATCCTGCAAATCGACATAACAATCACGGTTAAAGTCCTGCGGCAAATTTTCACTGCAAACCGGATCCCCCTCCGTCAGCTCAAAGCCGTTGACACAGCTGAGACCAATCCCCAGGTCATCCTGCGCTAAATCAATTACAATCCGTCCGTTGCTATCGGCCACAATCCCCTGGAGAATTCCCTCGTTGGCCACCCCCATACTCAGGTTCAGCGGCCCCACCCCATTGGCCATCCAGATGGCGCCCAGGCCGTCATGGCCGTTATTGCCGTAGCCGGCCAGATTATAGGACTGGCCCGGCACCAGGCCGCCAATGGTGATAGTGGCATGCGGACTGGCAGGCCCCAGAATATAATCGCGGGTGACATGGTTGCCCACATCCGGATCAAACCAGTCCGCCCCGATAAATCCGTTCAGGGTTACGGAAATATTGGAAACGGTCTGGCCGTCTTCATAGTAAAGGGCAGGAGCCGGTCCGGGAAAGTATAAACCAATTATATTGGGTGTCTGGGCCGAAACTTCCAGACCATTCCAAAAATTACCTGGACCAAACAGCCCTTCATCAGACGTAGTGGCCTGCGCGTTATCCACCCGGCCATTTCCGGGATTATCTTCCGTATTATATCCGTTAAAGTCCACCCGCAAAACTTCGGCATGGGTAAACGATAAGCCCCAAAGGGAAATCAGGATGGCAAAAACAAGGGGTTTGGTAAGATTCATTCTACAACTCCTTTTTGGCAAATAACTTAGACGCCAGCGTCAAAAGCTCTTCGATCCCTTGTACTTGGGGAGCCAGAGCCGTTTTCGAATGTCCATATCGACTTTTGGCGGTTCCGTCAAATTATCTTTTGGCTGGCGAAGGTCATAGCTTCATGTCATCAATTATAGTATTATTTCCCGGAAATGTCAATGCGTGTTGTCGCCGCCGGCAAAGTCGGTCTGCCGCGACGAGCGAAACGGAGTGGAGATAAAAGCGCTTCCAGCCGCACTATTCTCAGGCGGTTTGCCGGGCGCGCCGCCGGTGATAGGCATGATTCAGGGCCGGCAGGAAGAATTTCTGGCAAATCGCATCCCAGCTTACCTTCGCGGTAAATTCAGCGCCCCAAGCCAGCCGGGATTGCAGTTCTTCTTCGGAACGAGGCAAACGCTCCAGAATCATCCGTGCCACCTCCTCGCTGACGGCATGTTCGGTAATATCCCGATCTTTCTGGCCGATTGCCAAAATGCTTTCCAGGCTTTGCAGGCGACGTTCCGGATGGTCTGCCTGTGGGTAATCCGCAATCAAAATCGATGGGGGAAGATGGTTTCCTTCGATCCTTTCCAGCAGTCCCAGACAACCGCACGTGCGATTGAGTACCACCAAACCCCCGCCGGCCAGGGCTTCCAGGCTGGAGCAGCCAAACGGCTCATAAATGCTCTGCCCGAATTCCACATCGCTGCCCCGGCGAATATCCCGGATATTCATCTCCAGACTGAGCGATTTTCCATCGGCCGCCGTATGCAAACCGCGTGAGTCAACCAGAATAACCTGGATATTTTTGGCCTGCGTATTGAATGCCTGCAACCCGGCGTAAAATGCGGCTTCACTATCCGGCAGGCGGCGGCCTTGTTCCCGAAAATCCACCGGCCATTTCCAGGGATCTTCCAGCGAATCCGAATATTCCCAATCTTTGCCGCAGGGATTGGTGTGGAGCAAGAAGAGCAGGCCGCGTTTGCCCTCTTTCTGATACGCCTGGTCCAGATGCTCCAGAACCCGAAGATCACGCCAGAGGCCCTTCTTCAGCCCCATTTGCGCTACATGTGTAAAAATGGTATCCGGGGTAAACCCCAGCCGGTTGCGGGCATATTCCTGCAATCTTTGCCGGCTGGCTTTTTTTTCCTCCAGGGTGCAGGACGGGGCGGATACTCCATAATAACTGATATCAATAGCCGCATTCTGAAAAAAGGGGCTTAAAAACCGCAGCTCGCCGGCCACCTGTTCACTGGCTGCTATGATATTATCGCAGTACCGGGCGGCATGAATTAGGGTATTCTGAAAAAAGAAATCCTGCGGGCCAAACACATCGCTCAGATAATAATCCCGCTGGCGGGAACAGTTCAGAGCCTGGTAAAACATCGTGTCATGGCCGGGATAATTTTCGACAATGCGGCGGGCCGTAGCCACCTGATGGGCATAAAAAACCGTCTTGTACGAACCCAGCGGATCCATGACGGCCGCCAGAATCGTGGGCAATCCCATGTAATCATGAGCGATCAAAACGCCGCTCCCACCGCTCGCAGGGCCGCCAGCGCCGCCGGTGCAAATTTCACATACGCTTCATAGTCCCGGTTTTTTTCATACCGAAGGCTTTCAATGCCGAATTCCTCATACAGCCAAGCCTTCAGGGCATTGACGGGAAGCAAATCCGCTTTTTCGGCATCAATCAAAAGAATTTCAGAATAGGGTTTCTTTTCCCCGGGCGCCCCCGGCAGCGGCCGATGCGCATATACGATCGCAACTCCGTATTTCCGCTCCACCTCCCGCAGCGGTTTTCCATAGGGATGCCGGACCTCGTCGGTGTGCGCGGAATACAGGATTTCCCCGTTTTGTTGGATCCACTCCAGCATGGTGTCATTCCCGCCGGCCATGGGACCGATAACGATCGATCGTTTCACCGCCTGATGATACCCGGCACTGCTCAGCAGCCCCGTAATAAATTCTCCGATTTCCCCCTGCACCGGTGCGTTTTCCGGTATCACATGAATCACTTTTTTCGGTAACGAACTCTAACCTCCTGGTTGCTGTCCAGTCGTTCATCCCTTCTTTCTATTATAAACTCTAAAACGGGCCTGTGCCAAATCAACTTATGATTTTTTTAAAAGTTTTTTTTTCATAGCATCCCTATCATTTATATCTTAACCAGTTTGCCACAGTTATCTGACCTTTGCGGGCAATTGTCGACAAAACAAACCGTTTCTTTTTCAAAAAAATATGCTATACTTTATTTTTAATGATTGCAGCGTGGACACGATATGGCGAAAAAAACTGAAAATACCAGTAAATCGGCAGGCAAATTCACCCCGACGATTACCAATAAAAAGGCTCGTTTTGAATTTGAACTGCTGGAAAAATTCGAGGCCGGCCTGGTTCTGGTCGGCACCGAGGTCAAAACCCTCCGGCAGGGCAAAGCCAATCTGGAAGAGGCCTTTGCCCGGATCCGCGATGACGAACTCTACCTGATGGGCTGCAATATCCCCATCTACGAATACGGCAATATCGCCAATCACGACCCGCTCCGCCCCCGGAAACTGCTGGTGCATCGCCGGGAAATGAAAAAAATCCAGACTAAATTAACCCAAAAAGGCTACACCCTGGTCCCCCTGCGGATTTATTTTGTCCATGGCCTGGCCAAAATCGAAATCGCCCTGGCCCAGGGCAAAACCCACGGTGATAAACGCCAGAAAGTCAAAGACCGGGAAATGACCCGTGATATCAGCCGGGCCATGCAGAAAAAATTCCGGCGCTGAATCCGACCGGATTCGCCGATTTTTCATAACTGCCTGCAAATTCTATGCTAATCAAGACGCCAGAGTGAGTTTTTGGATGACGAAATCGACTTTTGGCGGTTCCGTCAATCAACGCAAAATTACTTGACAGCGGGCCGCGTTTCTGCTAGATATACGCAACCCGTTGTGCGGGCGTAGCTTAATGGTAAAGCTCCAGCCTTCCAAGCTGGCCATGTGGGTTCGATTCCCATCGCCCGCTTTTCTTTTTTTTCGTCGCACCGAATTGCAACGCCTTATATAAACCCATATATAATAACAATTTATCGTTTTTTTTGCGGCATCGGTTTTTCATTTCTCTTTTCGCACCATCCGGCGCCAACTCATACCGAAGAAACTGTTATTTCTGACTCTACGGCTGACGCGGCTGCTGCCCCCCCTTATCGGGACAAATCCTGCACAGCATACTCTACCTTGACTGATTTGTTTTCACGATGGTAAAAAACTTTACAGAAATCAGTTATAGAGACGTAATTCAAGGTATGGAAAAAGGACTGTTATTGTATCCTTGCCAAGTATTTTCAAGAGCCTGTGCCGGCCAGCCAGTTATCGGCCAGGAGGGCCAGGTCGAGCAGGTCCACGCAGCAGTCGGTGTTTAAATCACCCAGGGGGCAAATCTTGAAGCGATAGTCCCAGCCGTATGCGCCGCCGGAACTGGTGACCATCAGGTAGCCCAGAACATTGTCGCTGGAATCGTAAGCCCGCAAATAGGTCTGGTAGTGCTCCAGAGGCTGGGATAGGGGCAGATCCGCGACATAGGAAAGATCCGCTGTTTCCGTATCGACTACGGTATTCTTACGGCCATACCCCAGCGGATGATCCCCATCCCGATAGATATCTATCTGGATCTGGTATTTGGATGCCTGAGGCATGGCGTCCCAGGCAAAGGGAAGGGGGGCACGATGGGTGGGATACTCCCCGATGCCGTGGGAATCGATGCGTTCGTTGTCCCAGGGATCGGTCATGTGCATCACGATCTGCATAGGGATAGTATGGTTCGAACGTTCGGCGGGGGTAAGATCGCCTGGCACCACATGTTCCTGCTGTCTGTAATTTCCCGGGAGGGTTTTGGTTGTTCCCATCACATGAAAAAAAACATCTATCATTATCTCCGTGACAGGTACATTTCCAATCCAGTAGGCGCCGGTAGTATTGTCATAGGCGGTGGTCGTATTCAATGTTTCCATCGTAATCTGATCCCGTAACCAGAAGGCGGGGCTGACACTGGTGATACTGGACATGGGGATACCGGCATATTGTAACACTCCTGCCAGATTGCAATAGGCCAGGGAGGCGGCAAAACCGGTGGTGGAGGAGCGGGGGGTGGGATTGGCCACATTGTTTTCCTGGGTGGCAACGACATCCGGGCAGGGATAGTAACCGGAGCCAGCGGTTTCGAAGTAAAGGAAATCGGGGCCGGTAATATCCGTGAATTTCAGGGTGAATGGCTGGGAAGCAAGCACTTCGATGAGGGGAAATGGGATCAGTACCTGAGTATAAGGCGGGCTGTTTCCTGCTATGGCTGGCAGGCTGACCTCCACCTCTGATTCAGCCAGCACCGAATCGGTGAAACCGGCAGATTGGCGGAGTTCTACGGTAAAATGGTATTCACCGGCGACCTTTCCGATCATCCGGACTGCCAGTTGATTGAAACTGCGGTCGATCTGGAAGCGAATCCCGCGCAGATCGGCCCGGTCCCCCCCGGTGCCCACCTGGTCACAGGCCAGGGCCGGCTCATCGGGAGTAACCAGCAGGATTTCGTGCAAGCTGCTGAAATCGGTATTATAACCGGAAGGCCACCTAATGGAGAAATAGGGCTGCGGTGAACCTATCATGATTCCCGCCCGAATAATCTTGTTTGCGGCTGTGTTCAGTTCCGCCAGGTCGAAGGTAACTTCCCAGAAGGTATGGGCGTCAGCCTCCGCCGGAGTGGAGCCGAAGCCTCTGGCGAGAGAGGCGGTGGAGCCAGACAAGCCAGTGTAGGCTCCGGGTCCCAGATAATACTGCCGTCCCAGTGTATAAGAATCCGGAAGGAACGCATAATTGACATCCACATTGGGAGTAATCAGAAGGTCGCGGTCGCAGTCAAAAGTCATTGCGAAATAATCCGAAGCAGGCAGGGGATTCAGAAAGGTGTCGCTAATCGCATCAATCAGCAGATACAGTTTGGCGTCATCGTGCTGGGTCAGCAGGATGCAGTCGGGACCGGCCAGCCGGCCGGCGTAATCCCATTCCCCCGGCGAAACCACCCCGTCCAGAACGGGAGGAACGGCGGCGTAATGGCTTAGCATATCGACGGCAGCAGTAATTTGCGCCAGGAACAACACGAAAATCCCGCAGAAATAACCCATGGATTTCTGATTCAGCATATCCTTCTCCTTTATCCTTTGTCGTACTTTTTTAAAAAAACTCCCTGGTAGAATCTTTACCAGACATATTTAAGCATTTATTGTACCTGAAGAAGAGAGATTATGCAAAGAATTTTTGCGATTTGTGACCCATATTACCGTATCTGCTTTCTATTTCAGATATTAGAGAGATTATTTTTCAGTCCGATGGGGACAGAATTTTACTATACGCATTTTAGCTGCAAGGAATTTTAGCGGAAGATGATATATAAAGTAACCATGATGACGAAAAGGAGGGCGGCGAGGAATTTGTAGTTGGCCAGGCCGGGCCAGCCGGGGCTTTGGAGGGCCTGGAGGGGATTGGTCCAGACGAGCTGGGCGCTTTCGGCGGTGTGCTGGTGGGGTTTGAACCAGGAGACAATGATGAGGATGGCGGAGCAGGCCACGAAGAGATAAAAGGCCATGATCATGAAGGGGATGTCGTAATGATCCCAGGCACGCCAGAGCGGCTGGAGGGCGGGCAAATGGAGGTTGAGCCAGTCAAACATTTTTTGATGGTCTTTGAACCAGTCGATGATGAAGACGATCAGACCCAGGGAGGAACCGGCGTAGAGGGCGGCGCGGGCGGCGGCGGAGGAGGCCCGCTTCCAGAAAATGCCCCATATAAAGACCGTGGTGATCGGAGGGGCGATATAGCAGATCATGACGTTCAGGCCCTGGAAGATGCTGTCGAAATGTTTCAGCAGAGGGGACCAGCAGATAGCGGTGAACATCGCCACCACGGTTACGATCCGGCCGACCAGGACCAGTTGGTGGTCGGTGGCGTTGGGTTTCCAGCGCTGGTAGATGTCATAGCTGAAGAGGGTGGCGATGGAGTTGAGGGCACCGGATACGGTGCTCATGAGGGCGGCCAGCAGGGCGGCGGCGACGAGTCCTTTGAGGCCGACAGGCAGGAGGTTGGTAATCATGAAGGCGTAGGTATCTTTTGATTCGGCAGGGGCGATGGCCAGACCATTGCTATCGACGCCGAAGAATCGGCTGTTTACCAGTCCCAGGCAGAGCAGGCCGGGCAGGACGAAGATGAAGACGGGCAGAATCTTGATGAAGCCGGCGAAGAGCGGGCCGATGCGGGCGTGGTTTTCGTCTTTGGCGCCGAGGACCCGCTGGACGATGGTTTGATCGGCGCACCAGTACCACAGGCCGATGACCGGGTAGCCGAGAAAAACGGCGTACCAGGGCAGGTTGGATTTGTCGTTCTCATCGCGGAGGACTGTGAGCAGATTCAGGTCGGGATCGATGGAGAGCAGGCTCTCCTTGAGACCGGACCAGCCGCCGACGTGATAGTAGGCGAAGCCGGTAACGAATAAGGCGCCGATTACCAGAATGACGGTCTGGATGGATTCGGTGAGCACTACGGCCAGAAGGCCGCCAATGATGGTATAGAGGCCGGTGAGGAGGGCGATGGAGATGATGCTGACGTAGATGTTGATATGGAAAAGGCCTTGCAGGACTACCGCGCCGGCGTAGAGGGAGAAGCCGATGTGAATGAAGACGGCGGAGATGATGGAGAGGATGGCCAGCCAGTCGCGGCAGGGGCGGCTGTAGCGTTTTTCGAGGAAGTCGGGCAGGGTGGCGACGTTGGCACGGAGGTAAAAGGGGGCGAAGAACAGGCCCAGGACGATGAGGGTGAAGGCGGCCATCCATTCGAAGTTGCCGTAGGCCAGGCCGTTGTTGTAGCCTTCCTGGGCGAGTGAGACCAGGTGGACGGTGGAGATGTTGGTGGAGAAGAGGGCCAGGCCGATGACCGGCCAGGTGAGGGAGCGGCCGGCGAGGAAGTAGCTTTTGCCTTCGGTACCTTTGCGGTGGAAGTAGCCGGCCAGGCAGCCGACGGTGACGATAGCCACCAGATAGACGATAATGACGATCAGGTCGAGTTGGGTGATGTTCATGGTTTCAGTACCTTTCCTGTAAAAAGCCGAAAACAGGTGCTTGACGCACGGGGCATTTTGGCGTATATTGTATACAAGATACTTTGGTTTATGACAAGCATAAATTATAAAACAATATAAACGATTGATTCTAATAAGGATAGGTAAAAAATGCAAGTGCTGCATACCAGTATTAGTGACAAGGCGTATGAGGCTTTGTCCAGTTTGATCATTACTCAGCGGCTGAAGCCGGGGGAGCGGCTGATTGAGGAGCAATTGGCCAAAGAGATGGGGATCAGCCGGACGCCGCTGCGGGATGCGATTAACCGGCTGGCCAAGGATGGCCTGGTTATAATCGAGCCGCGGAAGGGGGCGTCGGTGAAGGCGTTTAAAATTGAGGATGTGATGGAGATATATGATATCCGGATGGCGCTGGAGGGGCTGGCGGCGCGGCTGGCGGTGGCGCGGCTGGAGGGGAAGGACTTGAAGCGGCTGCGGGAGAAGTTTGATTCGCAGGATGCCAGGGTGCTGGTGAAAGCGGATACCGAGCTGCATGAGCTGATTATCCGGAGCTGCGGGAACGAAAAGCTGATGGGGATTCTGGAGAATCTGAATACCCATATACAGTTGTTCCGGGTGGCTGGGTATGGTTCGCAGGTCCGTTCGGAACATGCGACGGCAGATCATATCAAGATTGTGGAGGCACTGATGCAGCAGGATGGGCGGCGGGC
>JAKJEP010000270.1 GCA_022705365.1 Planctomycetota bacterium
CTCGCCCGCCGGAACCAACACCATTACACTGCCCTCTTGGGCGTTACGAACCAGAGGCGGTAGCGCGCCAGAGTCCAACCATTTGTTCAATAATCCACTCATTAAGGTACCTCTTCTATTCATCAAGGTCCAAGAGCCGGGCCTGTTTTTCGACCAGGCTTTCGCTGGGTTGAGGGGCATCCGCTTCGGCTTGCATGGCACGGCCGGCGGGGCGGCAGTTTTTCTCGGCCCAGGCGCGGAGATTTTCGATGTCCTGCTGGCGGGAACGGGCCAGCGGATTGATCTGGGCAGCGGCGCGGAGCAGATGCCGGTCAGCCAGTTGGGGTTCTTCCTCCTTACCGGTCGATTCTGCGAAGGCTTCGTACAGCGCACTGACAATGACTTCTTCCAGCTCCGCCCCATTGAACTGGTCGGTCGCCCGCACCAGGGCGGGGCTGCCGCCCCGCCTCTCGGCACGGTGTGGGGTAAAGACGGCTGCCGCCGGCCTGAACTTGGGACCAGGACTCATAAAACCGACCTCACGAGGCGGAAGCCCAAGGAGTCGCGGCGGCCGGGGGCGCCCCCGCGGCGGAACGCCCCGCGGAAGTACGACGCATGGACGAACCTCCAGCCGCCGCCGCGGAAGACGCGGTGGGAGCCCCAGGCAGGACCGGTGGGATTGCGACTGGATCCCGACTGCTTGTAATAGTCGTCATCATACCAGTCGGAACACCACTCCCACACATTGCCGCTCTGCTGATACGTGCCATAACCGCTCACCCCCGCCGCATAACCATACACCACCGAGGTCGTTTCTGAACCACGGTTCTTATCATGGCGGCACTTGGATGCATCCCAATCATCCCCCCAGGGATAAATCCATCCCCCAGGGCCGCGGGCCGCCTTCTCCCACTGCCCCTCCGTCGGCAATGAGCCGCCCGCCCATTTGCAGTATGCTGCCGCATCCTCCCAACTGACGCATACCACCGGGTGGTCCGCCTTCTCACCCGGATAGCTCCCCTCTGCCCACACAGCTTCACCATAGTCCGCATGATCCGGCTGGCGATGACCCGTCTGACGAATAAACTCCGCGTACTGACGGTTCGTCACCGCATACACACCGATATAATATGCATCCAGATAAACCCGGTGCTGCGGACACTCTTGATCCTGACCGTCACCCATCTCAAACTCGCCCGCCGGAACCAACACCATTACACTGCCCTCTTGGGCGTTACGAACCAGCCGATGCTCACATCGATACCGATTCTTTCCTGTCTTGATAAGTAGACTCATCCTATTATCCTTTTAGCTTATGAAGCCGGAACCGCATTCTCACCGGCCCAGTGGATCATGTTCTGTATCTGTCGTGCGTGGGAGACGCTCATCGGTATACTTTCTGCAAGGGCCTGACGCATATCCTCTTCAGAAACCTCGCGCGGACCGTCATCAAAGGCTTGGAACATGGCCGAGACCACGGCCTCGGCGATCTCTGCCCCGGTGTAACTGTTTGAACATCGCACCAATTCGTCTATGTCGATATTCGCTGCGATGGCAGCGGGACGCTTGAGATGGATCTCCCAAATCGCCCGGCGTTCCTGCTCGTTGGGCAGACCCACAAAAAACATCTCGTCGAAGCGGCCTTTACGCGTGAACTCCGGCGGCAGCCGGGTGATGTCATTGGCCGTGGCGACCACAAAGACCGGGGCTGACTTTTCTTCCATCCAGGTCAGCAGGTTCCCAAAGATGCGGGCGCTGACCCCGCTGTCACCCTGACCGGAGAGACCGGAAAGACCCTTTTCCAACTCATCGATCCACAGAATCGCCGGAGCGACCCCTTCGGCAACGCCCAATGCCTTGCGCATCCGCTCTTCGGATTCGCCAACCAGGCTGCCATAAACACGACCCAAGTCGAATTTAAGCAGCGGCTTTTTCCACTCCGCCGCTACGGCCTTGGCACAGAGGCTCTTGCCGCAACCGGGCACGCCCACCAGCAGTACGCCGCGCGGGTAGGGCAGACCAAAGTCCCTGGCCTTCTGGCTGAAACCTTGATTACGCTGACGCAGCCAGTCTTTGAGGCTGGCCAGTCCGCCGACGTTGCCGAAACTGTCCACCGACGCCCAGAACTCCAGAATACCCGACTTGCGAATGATCTGCTCCTTTTCCGACAGGATCGAATCGACCTCCTCGGCTGTCAGCCTGCCCTTACCGACAATGGACTTGGCCAGCGCATTTTCCGCTTCGCACTTGGTCAGCCCCTGACAGGCCTTGACGATCAAGTCCTTGCCATCCTCGTCGAGATCGAAGACCACCCGCGTACTGGAACCGTAACGATCGATAAACCCGTCGAGAATGGCGCGATACTCGGCTTCCGTAGGCAGGGGCATATCCAGCACGGTCACATCCTTTTCCAGTTCCGGCGGGATTTTTAGCACCGGCGATACCCACAGCATGGTCTTTCCCGTACCCGTTAAATGGCGGACCAGATCGCGCACGGCACGAATGGCCAAAGAGGCATTCTGCTGACGGTCATCCAGGTAAGGATGGAAGTCCTTGAGCAGAAAGAGGGCTCGGCCCTCGAACTTGCGCACAAAAGCCAGCGCGGCAACGGGATCACGGGTCTCTTCGCGGCAGGCGGCCTGGCCGTCCGGGGTCAGCCAGCCACGGGACACGGTCCAGATGAACAGCTCGCGGCCGTTCGGAAAATGTTTTTGGTCTCTACGCATCTCGTCGATCCGTTCCAGTACGCGGTCCTCTTCGCTGGAGATGATGTTCAATACCGGATAACCGGCCCGGATGTAGATGGTCAGATCCTGACTGAAGGAAATACTCATAGGGTTTCCTCCAAGTCTTCTCGAACCGTCTGGTCGGGCTTTTCTTCGTGAGCGTCACAGAGCGTACGTTCCTCCACGTCGCCAATGGACTGCTCAAACGCCTTGGTGAACTCCAGACATCCCGGGCCGACAACTCCTTCGACCTGTATGGTTGTCTGGCCGTTGCGTCCGATTTTAATTCGCATCTTTTTCATGGCATCTGTCCTTTCCTAGATATTTTCACAAACGACTACTTCGATCGTCCCGTCGTCCAGCACTCTTTCCTCCTCGATGGGCCATCCATGTATCCTGGCCTGCCGGCGCACATTCAGATGGGCGTATTTCTGATTGATCTCACCCAGAAAAGCATCCTGATGAAATCGCGGGGCAGCCTCCCGGCGAATACCCCAGTTCCAGTCGGCCACGGCGGCGTACACTCCATCGCGCTGCCGCTGGAACCCGATGTCATACTTGCACCCGGTATGGACCACCACCTCCGCGGTTTCGGTATTATCCTGATACCCGTTGACGATCAGACGTTCACCTTCCCGGAACCGATGATGCAGCGCCCGCAACGCCTCGCAGAGTACCTCTCGTTCACGGATAACGGTTTTGACTTTGGTGAAATGTGACATGTTTTATACTCCTTATTTAGAAAAATTAGGTGGGATTTCCAGAAAACGTTCCCCACGGATCTGTTCGCAGTTGACCTGCAGGTCCGGTGCGGTTCGCGAGGCATTGCGCGCCTCGCCACGCACCACCAGTTGGCGCAAGTCTGTAATATGTTCGGCACGGGATTTGGCCAGGGGCACCATCTGTCCGGCACTCTTGACCAGATCCGTGGTCTCGATCTGTCGGCCTTGATCCATAAAGGCCGGGAACATGGCGTCTTTGACCACCGCCTCGATCTCCGCACCGACAAAACCTTCGGTAGCTTTGCAGATTTGCGGCAGATCGAAACGCTGACCAAGCATCCGGTAGCCAATGCGCCCCAGATGCACCTTAAGAATGGCCTCGCGTTCCTCACTGGTCGGCAGGTCCAGGAAAAAGATCTCGTCAAAACGCCCCTTGCGCAGGAACTCGGGGGGAAGTCGTTCCACATCATTGGCCGTTGCCAAGACGCACACGGGTTTGTCCTTCTCCTGCATCCAGGTCAGGAAGGTCCCCAGGACGCGGGCGGCCGTTCCGCTGTCTCCGCTGGAACCGGCAAAGCCCTTCTCGATCTCGTCGATCCACAGGATACAGGGCGAGATCAGTTCGGAAATCTCGATCGCCTCGCGGATGTTCCGCTCCGAGGTGCCCAGTATCCCTCCGAATACCGCCCCCATATCCAGACGCAGCAGCGGCATCTGCCATACCGATGCCGCGACCTTGGCACACAGGCTCTTGCCGGTTCCCGGAATCCCGATCAGCGCCAATCCGGCTGGCGGCCGCAATCCGTATTCCCGGGCACGCTGTCCGAACGCCTCGCGCCGAACCTCCAGCCATTCCCGGAGCACCTGTAATCCACCTACACTGGCCAGTGTCTCGCCGGAATCTACTATATCCAATGCCCCGCTGGCCCGAATCAGGCGACGCTTTTCAGCATGGATCGTATCCAGCGACTGTTCACCAGCCGCTCGTTTGCCTGCCCAGGAAACCTCCACAAAGACCCGTTTGGCCACCTGGCGGGCCGCGCTGCCTGAGAGTCCCAATGCCGTTTCCACCAGCTTATCTCCCATCGGCCCTGACGGCAGTGTGTCCCCCAGGATTTGCCGGAAAACCAACGCCATCTCGGTTTTGTCCGGACGGGTCATCTCCAGAACAGGAACATCCCGTTTGAGTTCCACGGGGTGACGCACATCTTCGGGCAGCAGGTCCGGTGGTGTGGAAATCACGATCATACGCTGCACGTCACGTGACTGGCCCAGGCTCACTGCCAGGTTGCGCAGCTTGCGAATCGCTGTCTTCTTGACTGACCAGATATGGTGAAAGTCCGGCAGGTAGTAAATCCCCGGTGTCTTCGAGGTCTCGATCTTGGGTAATATCGTATCCGGCGTAGTATCCGGCGAACCGTCGAAGGCCGGATGGCCTGGTATCAGCTCCCGAAACTGATCCGCCATATCCCACACATACAAACCAAACCGGCCGGATGGCCCACTCAGTTGCCGGCATGCGTCGGACAGGACCTCACGCAATCGCTGTTCATCGTCCGTCAATACCTGCATGACACCCGTGCGGGCTGTAAACAACAATCGAATCTCATCTTTCAGGTTCATCTTTTTCGCTTTACCTCATTTTTTAGTTCGAGTTATTCAAAAACATTCTTTCAGCTCGCTGCGCACGCCTGACCCCACACCTGGGG
>JAKJEP010000271.1:0-4325 GCA_022705365.1 Planctomycetota bacterium
TGCTTGCGGGTATGCCAATGCAGCAAAATGACGCCGGCAACACCCAGCAGCAGCGCCCCGCCGAAATACGCCCACGGTACGTTTGCCTTATCGGCCGATGCCGCCAGCGCCCCGCCCAAAAAGCCGGCTCCCAAAATGATAAATCCCAGATTTTTCATGTGTACCTTTCTATGCAGTGAAAATACTATACAAGGCAAATCCCACCCCGACCAGGGCTTCTCCCACGATCAGCCCCGCCGCGACCGGGATTCCCACTTCCTCGCTGAAGCGTTTGCCCTTGATCCAGTCGGTCAAAAATCGCAGCCCCGTTCCGACCGCGTAAGTCAGCACAATATTAAACGGCAGATAAAAGCCCAGCCCCACCAGGATCCCCAGCCCGCCGATGCCGCTGGCGCTCAACACCGCTCCCAGCCCCGCCCCGGCGATATACTTCTGTACGGGGATATCCCCGCCCAGAATTCCCGTAATCATGCTCGCCAGTGCCTGTCCCTGCGGCGCCGGCAGCTTTTCACTCCCCAATCCGTAAGCCCGGTGCAGGACAAAAATCATCACCATGACCAGTACCGGTCCCAGGGCCGACCCCAGAAACTGCGCATAGCCCTGAATACGCGGGGTGGCCCCGACCATATACCCCGTTTTCAAATCCTGCATTAGATCCGTTGCCTGCGCCATCGCCACACAGGCGGCGGCTCCCACCATTACCGAAGCGATAATGGCGGCCTTGTCCGCCAGCCCGCTGCAAATCACAATCATGATCGTTACCGCAATCAGCGTCATCCCGCTGAGGGGATTCCAATTGGTTCGCCCGGCGCATTCCGATAAGATCACCCCCGCCATCCAGATCCACACCGTTCCAAACAGCGCGATGATCGCCCCCCGCAGGATTCCCATCTCTTTCGTGCTCAGCAGGGCAATCAGGAAAAGCACCACCATGGCCGCCGCCACCCCGATATACAGCAGCCGGATCGGCATCTCATCCTTCGAATGGGCCGTTTTGGCCCCGGCGGCCTTTTGCATGCTCCGCACCGCGCTGACAATCAGCGGCAGGGCAAACGCAATCCCCGTCAGCGCCCCGCCCACCAGCATCCCGATCCCCACCGGGCGAAACAGCTCGGTGCGCAGATAGTCCGGCATCGTTTTGCCCAGTGTTTCCAGCTCCGCCGGGCCGGGCAGAAGATGCATCTGGTGCAGGACCGGCGCCAGAATCCAGTAGCAGGTGAAACCGCCGATCAGAAAACAAAACCCGCCCTTGCCCGCGATGAACGCCACGCCGATCGTCATCAGCGAAATGTACCAGATACCGTTCATATAATCCGGCATCCTGATCAGGCTGCCCAGGTTCCAATACTCCACTGCGGTGCTGCGGCTGGCAAAATGCACCGCTCCGCTGACCGCAATCCCCCCCAGCAGCAGCAGTGCCTTATGCACCCCCGCCCCCGGCGATTTCAAAATAGTGGCGACCGCCAGCCCGCCCGGATAACTCAGCCGCTCATAATCGATCATCTGCTTCCGCAGCGGAATAATAAACGCTATCCCCAGGATCCCGCCGGCGATGCACGCAAACACCAGCAAAACCGGATTGAAGTCCGAATGCCCCAGAATAAACAGGGCCGGCACCGTGAACATCATCCCCCCGGAGGCCCCGTTCACCGCACTGGCCAGCGTCTGATTAATGTTATTTTCCACGATGCTGCTCCGCCCCATCACCCCCCGCAAAATCCCGAATCCCAGAATCGCCGCCAGCTCCGACCCTTCAATCGAAAAGCCCAGGATCAGGCACGCATACCCGATACTGACGGTAATCAGCGATCCCAATATATATCCCACTACGACCGCCGGAACTGTCAGTTCCGGATACGGCCCGCGCCGAATGATTCGTTCCTTACTCATGCTGCTTCCTTTTCTCCAGCAAAATTTCCACCGCCCCGGCCTCTTGTTTCAGCACCCGCTCCGCCAGCATCGTCGAAGCCGTAAAGCTCGTCGCATACTGATACACATAATAATGGCGGTAAAAATGCGGAATAAAGGCCCATTCGATACAATACAAATCGTCAATCTCGCACACCCCCAGCTCATGCCCGTAATATTTCTTCAGGATTTCCCCGTACATCCGGCTGAGGATTTCCCCCGTCAGCGGCTCGCCCCGCTCCGCCGTTTCGTGCATCCGCAGTTCAAACTCCGCAAACTGGCTCTGCCGGAATACCGTCTGCCGCACCCCTTCCACATAATTCATCAGCAGGCTCAGCCGCATCTCCACCTCCTGGATTTCCGCCAGCATCCGGTTCATCAGCAGCGCCTCGTTAAACGTCGAGGCCACCTCCGCCACAAACAGCGAATAATCCGCGGTCGCATACGGCTGGGTCTGGTTGGCATAATAGCTGTGCAGCGTATGCCCCAGCTCATGCATCAGCGTACTGACATCGTCGTAACGCTCGTTGTAGTTCATCAGGATATACGGATGCACATCGTACGCGCTGCCGCTGGAATACGCCCCCGATTGCTTGCCCGCCGTCGGATATATATCAATCCACCGCCCGGCAAATGCCCGCCGCACCACCTCCGCGTACTCCGGCCCCATCGGTTCCACCGCCGCCAGAATCAGCTTGTTCGCCTCTTCCACCGAATACTGCTGGTCCATCTCCTGGACCACCGGGGCATACACATCGCTGTACTTCAGCTTCTCCACCCCCAGCATCCGCTGCTTCAAACGCAGATACCGGTGCAGCGATTCCAGATTCTGATTCACGTTCTCCAGCAGAGCCTTATAAACCGCCACCGGAATGTTAAACTCGTCCAGCTTGCTTGCCAGCGTACTGGGATAATGCCGCGTCCGGGCATAAAACATGTCCCGTTTGACACTCGAATAAAGCTGCACCCCGAACGTCCGCTGAAACCGGTTCAAACTCCCCCAGAACGCCTGAAACACCTTCTCCCGGTCCTGCCGCTCCGGAACCGCCCGGTAGCGGGAATAACCGGCCTGGTTCAGCGTTACGGTCTTACCGTCGCTGAGTGTCAGCTTCGGATACGGGAAGTCCGCATTGCTGAATATCTGGTAGATCGAGGCGGGCGTGTTTGCCAATAAGCTGGACTCCGCCAGGATTTTTTCCTCCTTATCCGACAGCCGGTGGGCCTTGGTCCGCTGAATGTCATGCAGAGTCATCCAATACACCTGCAACCCCGGCTCGGCCGCCAGAAATTCTTCGATTTTTCCCTCCTCCAGCGCCGCGATCTCCGGTACAATAAACGACGCCCGCGAATGATAGTCCGTGCCCAACTGCTCCAGTTGCTGCCGCATCCCCAGGGCCTGCGAATCGCGCGTATCCTGATCGCACCGCATCGCCGCATAAGACCGCAGCCGCCCGAACTCTTTGGAAATCCGGCTGTCAAACTCCAGGCACGCCAGCATTTCCGCCGCCGAAAGCCCCAGCCGCCCTTTAAACCGCTCGATTCCCACCATCTCCGCGGCGATGGCCTCTCGCGCCTCGTCCCAGGCCGCATCCGACGGATACAAATCCTCCAGATTCCAACGGTACTGCACCGGCACCTCCGAACGCTCCCGAACCTCCGCCGCCAGCAGCACCGGCATCACCACCATAAAAAGCAGCACCAAACCCCACATACCACTAAAATCCTCGGTTAAAAACATAATGAATTCCTTCTATTTATGACTCATCTTGTATGTACGTCTTTTCCTTGTAACAGGCCGCAAATGGAATAAACACCACCGCCGCCAGCAGCATCATCCCCGCAAAAAACAGAAAATAATGGCTCCCCGCCAGCTTGCTGCTGCCGTCCTCATTCACAATAACCGCATTCACCCCGGCTGTAAACGCATTCCCGACCGAAATCGACAGCAGGTAGATCGCCATAATGAACGACTTGATCTTCCGCGGCGCCTGCGTATAGGAAAACTCCAGCGAGGTAATCGAAACCATCACTTCCGACGAGGTCAGAATCACATATCCGATAAACATCCACCCGATGCTCGGTTTGCCGCCCCCGTCGATCCGGCTTTGAATCCATGCCGAAAAAACATAGGCCGCCACCATCACAAACATGCCGATCGAAATCTTGCGCAGCGGCGTCAGCCGGAACACCCGGTTCAACTGCGGATACCCCACATACGAGAAAAACGGGATCAGCAGCATAATCAAAAACGGATTGGCCGCCACGATCTGGGACGGCAGCCAGTCATGTCCCAGCCAATGGCGGTCCATCTGCTCCGCCTGCAACACCCACGCCGAGTCCATCTGGTCGAACAAGGCCCAGAACATCACAATAAATATATAAATCAGGCACAGCTTGCCGATGGCCCGCAGCCCCTC
>JAKJEP010000271.1:4335-5094 GCA_022705365.1 Planctomycetota bacterium
CACAAAGCCGATCCCCGCCGCCGGCACATGCACAAACCGCTTCCGCCCCAGCCAGAACGCTGCCGTCGCCAGCAGCATGAATACCGCCGAGGTGCCGAAGGCCACCCGCGGCCCCCACAGGTCCAGCAGGACCGGGACCGACAGATTCGCCAGACACGCGCCAAAATTGATCGAAAAATAAAACCAGCTATAGATTCTCTCCAGCAGGTGCTGGTTCGACTTGCCGAACTGATCCCCCACATTCGCCGACACGCACGGCTTGATGACCCCCGACCCGATGGCAACCAGGATCAGCCCCGCCGCCAGCCCCACCCGCGTCTGGTCCACCGCCAGGGCCGCATACCCCAGCGTATAAACCACCGAAAACAGCAGAATCGTCCAGTACTTCCCCAGCCAGATATCGCACAGCAGCGCCCCTACCATCGGCATAAAATACACCGCCGATACAAATAAGTGGAAATACTTCTTGCTCTCCTCCGCACCCATCACCGCCAACGCCCCGTCCGCCCCCAGCAGGTAGTGCGTCATAAACATGACCAGGATGCACCGCATCCCGTAAAAACTGAACCGCTCCCCGATTTCATTGGCCAGAATATACGGCACTCCCTCCGGCATCTTTTCCGTTACCGCCGGCGCTGTTCTATATTTTCCATCTGCCATTCGTTTTTCCTGCAGCATTTTTTGCCGGCCTGCTCTTTTTGCAGTAAGCCGGGCGACAGGGTATTCTGGATTCCGATATTGGACAACACAACCAGTCCG
>JAKJEP010000272.1 GCA_022705365.1 Planctomycetota bacterium
GCCGGTTCCACCGTAATCATAGCCGAACCCTTCCAGCCCTTCTCTTTCCTCTGCGGCACCATCGCCGTGATCCTGCTGCTGCTGGCCCTGCTGCTTACCGTCGCCGTCGTCCTGCACGTCCCCTTCTTGATTGCCGGCGGCATATTCGGCAACGACATCATCAATGACCTGAACCGCTTCTTCGGCGACAGCCACTGGCCGCCCCTCCTCATGAAATTTGGTTTATGGATTTCCGGCGTCTTCCTTCTCATCGTGGCTCTGTTTCTGGTTCTTGCCCGCCGCGATAAAGGCCCCAGACATATCATTCGTACCATCACCGGCTGTATGGGTCTAATGATTACCCTGGCAATTCTATACAGTTCGTTACAGGTGCTTTCCCCCGGTAGCTATTATCAGGACCGGCTTCTGCCCATCTACAGCCAACTGGAACAGCATCAGATCAGCGCTGCTTTGGATGGATTGTTTCAATTGACGGATGATGATGTGTTGATTATAGGGGCTGTCATTTGCCTTGCTTCTATGACCCTCCTCGGCTGGCCCGCCAAACGGACCCTGCAAACCCTGCCTACTCCGCCAGCGATGCCCGAACGAACTGAAGGAGAGCTAAAATGATCGCTTTAATAGGCCCAGTAGGCCCAATAGAAATCATATTAATAGTAACCTTGATGATTGGGATTCCCGCGGGAGCCATACTGCTTATTACCATCTTACTGCTCGCCAGGTCCGCCAAACGAAACCTGCCAACTCTGCCCACCCCACCCGCAACGCCCGAACGAACTGAAGGAGAATTAAAATGATCGCTTTAATAGGACCAGTAGGACCGATGGAAATCATAATTATATTAACCTTGATGATTGGGATCCCCGCGGGAGTCATACTGTTTATTGCCATCTTACTGCTCGCCAGGCCGACTAAACGAAACCAGCAGGTTATTTCCGCCGAGCACGCAACGCAGGAATCGCATGAAGGAGAAATCACATGAGTCCCAGAACAGGCATATCCGTTTTTGCTTTGGCAATTATTGTTGCATTCCTGGTCGCGATAATCACTGGTTTTGTATTAACAAGGAACCACAAGACTGGCCGCCGGATTCTGGCCGGAATAGGGATTGGTATTGTTCTGCTATTCTTAGCTATTTTCTATTTTCGACTTGGTACGGTAGTGAATCTTCCTCAAGTTCACGTGCAATCTCTGCAAAATACCTCCCAACCGGTTAATATCACCCCCTCCATCTGGATGCCCGGCATGGAAAACGAATTCACCGCCAGCAGCTATGCCTCCCCCCTCTCCGCCGCCCAGGCCCTCGCCCGGCAGGCAGAACCCCTGATTGTCCAGCTTCAGCCCCAAACCCCACCGGAAAATATTATCCTCACCGGGAATACGAACCATACCACCCTGGCAACAGTGGCTGAAACCATCCGTAGCAACGCCTCCCAGCCCCGCCAGGTCCAGATTACCGATGTTACCGATACGACTGCTTACCTGAACGAACATGAAAACACCATGATTGTCGCGATCCACGTTACGGAAGAAGGTTCGATTACCGCTAGCGAGCTTCCGTTCTATCCTGTTCCATACGGCTCGGTCCAACTCACCATCCAAACCCGTGATAATCAGCGTAGCCTTTCCGCCGGCTATTTCGACCGTCCCTGGGTGGAAAACTTCTCCGATTTTGTTAACCGCAATACAGGTTTTGTCTGGATCCTGGCCCGCTCGCAAACCTCCTGCACCAGCGAGGCCCAGGCTCATCAGGAGGCCATCCAGGACGCCCTTCGCCAACTTCAGAAACGTTACCAATGGATCGAATTCAACGGGAATAAAATACTTGTAAGACTGGACGAATCAATTATCACCAGCGGCAATTTCATCGTCGATCGTTTCACTCAATCTTTAGAAGGCTCCGCCACCCCCATCTGGCGGGAAGCGATTCTCATCGACGCCTCCCCCACCAAAATCGTCCAGGCCGCCAGCAAAACTACCATCGCCGCCACCCAGACCCGAAAAACCTGGGCCGGCAAGGGCCTCTCCCTGCTGGGCATGTTGGCCCTCATCTGCCTGGTCTATGGCTTCCTGAACCTGGCCACCCGCGGCTACTACACCTGGGCCTTGCGGATTCTGGCCGTGGTCCTCCTGGCCGCCGGCCTCCTTGCCCTGCTGACTTTTTCCTGAAATCCCAGCAATTCCCGGTTTCTACCGTTGACATAACCCTGCAAAATCACTATAGTTTTCCCCATAAAACGTATTACTTTTACTGAGTTTTAGGATACTTGGTTTGTGTTTTTATATACGTTTGCATAGGTTTTCCTGGTTTGCCAAAACCAAAAACACAAACATAAGTGTTTGGCCTTAAAGTATTTGCCGAAGTGGCGGAACTGGCAGACGCGCGGGATTCAAAATCCCGTCCTGGCAACAGGGTGAGGGTTCAATTCCCTCCTTCGGCAGTCCCGTTTTTACCGAAAAAAACCACTCTTTGTAAACATGAGAATCTCATCCTCTCGTTTTCGTTTGCTATAAGCCGCCTTGACGGTCACGGTCAGATTATCCAGATCAAAAGAGGATACTTTCAGACTTCGTAACTCCTTACGCCACAAGCCCGTCTCCGCCGCTATTCGATACAGCAGGGCTCGTTCCGGACCGGTCAGCCAAAATCGAGCGGGCTGTTTTTGAGTCGTTTCCAGCAGCAATCTCAATTCATCCAGTTCCAAGGCCCGCCGGTCATGCCTTCTATCCGTTCGAGTATTCAATCCTTTGAGGTGGGCCAGAGGGGATTCACTGGCCCGCCGGTCCAGCACCATCCATCGGCAAAACTGTTTCAACGCTTGCAAGTAATAATTGAAGGTCTGGGCACTAATATCTTCCTTCCCCTCGCGCATCCCGGCAAGGTAGCGTTGAATTCGACTGGCGGATATATCAGACCACACCACAAAATTACATCCTTCCATAATTTTCTTCACTCTCGCCACGGTTTTAACCACATGCGCGTCAGTATTGCCTTTAGCTTTCATACATTCCTTAAAAACTTCAATATGTTCTTTCAGCAGTTTTCCCCCTGCCGCCCGTTGTGGATCGATCAGTCCAATCCGTACCAGTTGGCTGCTAAGTTTCGCCGGGATCTGTTCCAGCCAGCGGGAAAGCTGGGCATCAGGCTGTTCACCGGCAATCTTCATATTCACCAGCCGTTCAATCTGCCGCCCCAATGCCTCCGACTGTCTTTTATCTTCAAAAGCGGGAAAACGCCGGACGGTCTGCAAATGATCTTTCAGCTCAATATACCATTTCCGGACCTGTTTCTTCTGGCCGTTTTTGTCCTTATAGCTAGTTTTTAACACTCTCATTTGTTCACCTCACGTTCTTTTTACAGACTATAACATCAAGAATCGACCATATCAATCTGCTATGTACCGATAACGGGTCGCCTTTCTTGGGTTTTGAGCCGTTCTACCTTTGGTGACTATGTCCAAAATTCCGTCATTAACTAACAAAAACAGATAGCGATTCGCGGTCATATGGTCTATCTCTAAATATCGTGCGGCAGTTCGTGCCGCCAGATAAAACGGACGATTATTCATCGTTTTTTGCAGTTCCCTACACCAGGCTACCAACTGTTGGAGTAAGAAATTATTGGGATATTTCTTAACAGCGATGTCCGGAGGATCCACCTCGCTGGCCTTTTCAAATATTTGACTCATGGATTCATCTCCTTTCGGAAGCAGGATTCGATCCCAGGCTTTTAAAAAATCAATCCAGGTCTCTTCGATTGCCTTTGTCCGAATATATGGCTGAGCCTGTAAATACCACTCGTTTACCAGTTTCCTACATTCTTTGGCTTTGGTATTGGCCAATTGAGGCAATGATTTAAGTTTTCGAGCAAATTCAAAAATCTGTCGATTTCGTGTGCCATATTCTTTTGGTAAAGTCTCCCTTATAATCTCCCAAAACACAACATAAACTTCTATTGCCTCGGTTTGCTCGTTTTGCTCGGTTTTCTCTGTATGCTCTGGATACTCTGTATGCTCTGTAACATGAGACAGAAATCCAGCCTGTTCCGGCTCAATTACCCGCAAACTCTCATTTTTCGGAGGGATGAGCCATTTATAGTGTGTGCCATCAGGATGAATGGAAGGAGGCAACATGCAGATACCACCGCAACCTCGCAATTCTCCGCCAGCGAGCTTTTTGGTACCTTCCCAGTTGGCACGAATATATACATGCCTGCCTCTGATGAAACGACGGGTGCCCTCTTCGTCCGTGAAGAGGCCCCAGAAATCGTTCTGGGTCAGACGTTGTTTGCGAACATTGGGAAAGAACCGGCCGCGGTTGCGGGGTCTTTGGTTCTTTTGCGCCAGTTTCGCTTCCAGTTCCAATACTCTTTGTTCTAATTCCTGTTTGGTCATGGGATTCTCCTTTACTACTTACTCAAGTTGACTGGCTTTTCGTAAGGGATTTTGGACGATGATAGTGATTTTTTCAACAAAAAACGGCATTCTCTTCGATAAAAGGGTTAGAACACACTCTTTTTCACAGGAGACTGCCGTTATGTTCAAGATCGTCCGTTTTCCCAAAAAACTGGAATCTTTTTTCGATTCGCTTCACGATTCGTTCCACTGGGACCATTTTTCCTACTTCCGCACCCTGGTCCTACTGATCACCATCGCCTGGGGACGGCGAAATATCACCTCCCTGTATCGCCATCTGGACAACGGATCCTTTTTATCATTGGGACATTCAGACTGACGAGTCAGCAAACGGCCTGCTGGACGGACCAGATTAGGCCAAAAGATTCTCCTTATCAATAAGTTTTATCTGGATTCCCCAGCGACACTTAGAAATCAAACACCCCCTGGCATTCTTCTCGGCGGAGGTTATTTTGTGTAGATTGCCGGCATCGGGACATAATCCGTGCTATACTTTAGTAAAACGGTTCGATAACGGGTGGGTATAAGGATAAGGACAAAAAGCCTAAATTATCGAATCCAAGGAAAAGGCACCTTCGGCGGGAAGTATCACAAATAAATAGAAGGGAATGGAAAGAT
>JAKJEP010000273.1:0-460 GCA_022705365.1 Planctomycetota bacterium
CGCCTGCCTGCCCTCATTCCAATAAAAAAGCCCGACAGGACATTTCCTGTCGGGCTGAACTGTACAGCATATAACTTAATTCACCGGTTCCAGTTTCACATAATCAACGCCAACCAGATAACTCTTTTTCGCAGCATTATTAGCGCCAACGATTTCCACTTTCAGCACATGTTCGCCGCCGCTCAGCTCATGGATCCCCCAATCCAGCTCACCAGTGGCCACCACGCCGTTATTGAATAAATCGATCGGCTCTCCTAACTTATTGCCATCCAGATAGATCTGAACGATCCCGTAATCAATGGCCTTGGTAAGCTGGGCCAGCAGTTTATACTTCCCAGCCTTCTCCACCGGCACCGCCAGCTCCAGCGTCGCTCCCGGCTGGGCGCCAGTCCACCACAAATGGTTTTCGTTACTCCAGTTATCACCAAAACCGAACATTTCCTGACCGGAAATATTGCCG
>JAKJEP010000273.1:470-2352 GCA_022705365.1 Planctomycetota bacterium
CTGACCACCTTCATCTCTTCCCCTTCCATAGCCCCTTTCACCTTCCTCACTTGCGGCTTTACCCAGTATCCTTTTCGCTCAGCCACCGGCACTTCTGCATAGGGGTCCGCCTGCCCAACTGCCTGGTACCAGTACGCAATACAGGCATATAAGGTGGGCTTCCGATTGGGATAATATTTTTCAATCGCCCCCTCAAACGACTGCTGGAAGGGAATATTATCCGTTATCTGCCAGCGATTTACCGATACATGCCCCGCGTTGCCCATGCTGATCGTCTGGTTATGATAGCAGTTCTGGAACAGATCGGGACAGCACCAGGCATACCCGAAATAATCTTCGCTGCCGGTCCCGAAGGTGGACGGGAACTTCTCCCCATCGACAAAAAACTTCTCATCACCCTCACCCCACCAGCCGCCCCTGGGATTCCACACATGCAGCATCACCCCGCAGAAACGGCCCCGGCCTTCCGTCTTCAGCATGGTCCAGTCAATCGCCAGCCGGGCGGCATCTTCCGGTAAATACTGATCCCGGTGCCATTTAGCATGAAAACGCCCCAGCGTCTTCATCGGCCGGTCAACCGGGGCATGGGTAATCAAAAACGTAATTTCCCGGGCCTGCTCCCCGTCATTGGTCAATTCCACTTTCGCCCCCTCGGCAAAGGGCATATACCAGTAGCTGTAAAAGCCATCCGGCGTCATCCCCAGCGGCAGGGACTTATAATAATTCACCCCCGGGGCACTGCCGAAGAAGTCGCCCAGCGGTGTCCATACGCTCGGCTGCTTCTCACCATCCCAGTACATCTTTAAGGCCAGTTCCCGCAGGACATTGTAACTTTCCTCTGCCGGCGGTACCGCCATCTTCACCTTCAGGGCGGTTATCGCGCGTTTCCCCTGAAGGCCGGCAATAGTTACAGTCTGCCCCGGCTGAATGGTTACGTTCTTATATTCGGTAACTTCCTTTTCCCGCCGCCCAGCCGGATCCAGGCCGCAATTGCTCAAAATCGCGTTCGCCCGATCCAGTGCTGCCCATTCCTCCGCCGACAAATTGCGCGTAAATGTCGGTAATTCCGTGCCTTTCGGATACGTCCGGTACACAAATTGATAATACGCGCCCCACCCCTCATCCGCCACGATCTTGCACGATTTCTGATAGGGAATCGGGATATAATTGTTTTTCCCCTGGGCCACCACATGCACCAGGCTCGAAGGCGTAAACGGCTCATTCTGACGGTCAAAATAACCGGTAAACGGCAGATCCACCGCAGGTTCCGTTGATCCATCCAGATAGATCCGAACATGTCCTTTATCTACATGCGCCGACCAAATCCGCCATATCACCCCCGGCCCCTCCATCTCCGCCATCACCTGCTTGCCATTCTCCCCCCGAATGATTCCATAGTTGTCCCCATTAGCATCCCAGCCGACATAAGTACCTGTCTTATCGTCATATACGCTGGCCCGGTCATAACTGGACCATTGCTGGCACATCTCACCCGGCTCCGGCAGGACCGCCAATTGCTCCAGATCCGTTAATCGATGGAGCAAATCAACATAGTTTAATTTTTCCGCCGCCTGAGAAAAGGAACTTATAAACAAGGTAAACAGCAGTATAAATCCTTTGGTTTGCATGACATTTTTTCCTTTCGTTATAATGACAATCTTCTACATTCCCTTATTTCCAGGGATACAATTTCAGATAATCCAGACCGAACATATACGCTTTTTCCGCTACGTCATTGGCACCGATAATCTCAACTTTCAATGTATGCGTTCCTGATTTAAATTCCTGAATCGGCAGGGGTATCTCCCCGCTTACCCAAACTCTGTCACGATACAAATCAACCGGCTCCCCCGCTTTTTGATCATCCACATAAAACTGCACG
>JAKJEP010000273.1:2362-5019 GCA_022705365.1 Planctomycetota bacterium
TGGTGCACATCAGCGTCAGGCGTTGAGAACCGGGTTGGGCAACCGGAAATTCGAATTGCAGGGTATCACCCGGCTGGGCGCCGGTCCACCATAACTGGCTATTTCCGCTCCAGTTATAACTGGATGCATTCTGAATTTCGGTTTTTCCACCGGTACAATTTATATCGAGGAGGGACTCACCCTCCAACCGCGGGACATCTCTGGGTATCTCCCGACGGGCAGACTCCGGATCAGGACCATAATTCCCTTTCGCGCCCGGCATACCATACCAGTAGGTCGTGCCGGCATACGCCATTAGCGTGGGCATCCAGTGCCAGACCTCCATATCAAACTGGAGCGATTTCAGGAAGGGAATGGCGTCCAGGCTGCGGCTGCGGGTATTGGTGGTATAGCCCCACCAGTTCTGATCCGCACGCGGCTGGCTGTGGAAGGGGGCACCGAACCGTTCCGTCCGGCCGTAGGCGTAGCCATAATAATCCTCCGTGCCGGTGCCGAAATGGGAAGGAAAGGTTTCGCCGTCCACAAATATTTTTTCATCTCCCTCACCCCACCATTCCGGATAGCAGTTCAGCAGCGTCAGGGTATCCCCCACCAAAACCCCTTTGCCCTGCACCGCAATGAAATTCCAGTCAAAATACGGATGGGACCAGAACGGATATTGATAATGCCAGTTGGTGTGAAAATACATCGAACGGTCATCCCACTGCCATTCGTTATATCCGACCTTTAACTCCGCCATTATGTCCTGGCTGCCCAGATATTCCAGTTTAAATTCGCATTCCTGGCGAAACGGCATTACCCAGTAACAGTTCATGGCTTGATTGGACTTCGCCCATCTCCACCAGCCCTGAAAGGGATTCAGGCCCATTCCCGTGCCGAAGAAATCGCCCGCCGGGCACCATACCGTTTGTTCCTGATCGAATTTCATTACTATCACCAGAGACCGCAATGCCTGCTCCATATCATCCGCGATTACCTTCAAGGTCATATTCCGGATTGCCCGCGAACCTTTGATCGTCGCTTTTGCGTTTCCATTATTGAGTAGGGGAAGTTTTGCATAGTTCAATTCACCCGGCAGGTTATCTTCCGGCGCCAAAAGAAGTTTCTGTACCTGAACGACCTTTGACTGCGCCTTGGCCAAATTATCCAGGGTAAAGGTCTCTACCCGGGTGTCGGATGGGTAGGTCCGGTAGTTAATTTGATAGAAAAAACTGGTATTGTCGGCCCCGCCAGCAAAGGGATTCGGTCCGTCATAGGTCACTTTACAGCTTTTGGCATAGGGGATCGGCAGATATAAATTCCGGCCCAATTCGTTTATCACTTCGGAAAGCGGAGCCTCCGCCAGCTCCGTCCCGCCGATGAGAGCAAACACTTCTCCTCTGATCGCCGGTTCTTCCGCACCGTCCAGATAAAAACGCAGCACCCCCTGAAGCTCAAAACCCGTGACCCAAAACCGGCTGATACAGCCGGGGCCTTGCGTATCCATTAGTACCCACTCTTGTCGTCCATCTTTTTCTTCCATCCGGATAAAATGGCTCCAGTCCCAGTTGGCAAACCAGTTGGGCTGGTCCGGGGCAACCGAACGAGGATCATAACTGCTGAATTGTTTACACGTGTATTCTGGAAATGGGAAACGCGCTATCGTCTCTCGGTTGACCATTTCGCCCAGCAGCGATTCGATTGTGACCACGGGGGGATTCTGCCCAAAACCGACATGAATGATAGAGAACACATAGAAACTGATAAACGAGAAGATGACTCTCTTGGCCATAAGTGCGTTTCCTTATTTTAAACCGGACTATATCAGCTTTTTCCGCGGAGGCCATCATAAACCAGTTCCGCAGAAAAAGAACGCCATTTTGGGCAGGATAAATAACCATTTTGAGAGTTTTTGATTTGCCATACTGTTTTGCGTTCTTTATAATACTTCGCCAATGAACGGTACGGTAAATATGTAAGGCTCAATAATCCGATGCGTAAAGTGATTTTATTGATCGAAGCCTCCAGTTCCTATGCCCGTGGTCTTTTGCAGGGCATTCTGGAATATTCCCGTTTAAACGGTCCCTGGACCTTTTACCGGGAACCGATTGCCCCTTTTTACCGGGATCAGGATCGCAAATTTCATTTTGACCGGATGAAGAAATGGGGAGCCGACGGCATTATCACCCGGCAGCCGGCCAGTTTACGCGATATTTCCGCCCTCCATCTGCCCACCATCGCCACCGATGACAATCAGCAGGATCCCGCCGGCCCCTGCATCGTCAGCGATTATAAGGCGATCGGAATAATGGCGGCAGAGCATCTGCTGGAACGGGGTTTCAAAAATTTTGCCTATTGCGGCTTTAACCATATGTGCTGGTCGCTGGAACGGGGCCGGAGCTTTCATCACCATCTGCGAAAAAGAGGCTTTGAGGTACATTTTTATGAATATTTGCTGTCGAAAACGCAGCAGCGCTGGGAAAATGAAAGTGCCCTGCTGAAAGAATGGCTAAAAACGCTTCCTAAACCGGTTGGTATTATGGCATGCAATGATGATCGCGGTCAGCAGGTTATTGAAGCCTGTAAATCGGCGGGTTTCTATGTTCCGGAGGAAACGGCGGTGGTGGGGGTGGACAACGATACCCTGCTTTGCGGCTTGTCCAATCCCACTCTCTCCA
>JAKJEP010000274.1 GCA_022705365.1 Planctomycetota bacterium
CCACTGAGGTAAAACCGCCTGCCACGGCCGCCGCCGCCCCGCTGGCAATCGTCTCCTCTTCTTCATCCCCCGGCTCCCGCAGGTGCACATGCATATCAATCAAACCCGGAACCACCAGCAGATTTCGGGCGTCGATCACCTCTGTTGCCCCGTCCACAGATACCCGGCCCACCTCCGCGATCTTCCCCCCCGAACCAGAACATCCCCCTTGCCGTCGATTCCGTTCGCCGGGTCGATGATCCTGCCGTTTTTAATCAGAAGGTCTGTCATAGTTTTATTTTAGCATTTTCCTTCTTTTGCATTTTTTCTGTTTGTTTTTTTATTTTTGGGCTGCTGCCTGATTCACCAGAAACAATACCGCCATCCGCACCGCCAGCCCGTTGGCCACCTGCCGCAATATCGTACTGTTAGGCCCGTCAGCCACTTCGCTTTCCAGCTCCAGCCCCCGGTTGATCGGACCCGGATGCATCACAATCACATCCTTCTTCGCCCGCTTCATCCTGTTCATCGTCAGCCCGAACAGCCGCGTATATTCCCGCACCGACGGAAAGACCGTACTGCCGATCCGCTCAAACTGCACCCGCAGCATGTTCATCACGTCCATCTGGCCGATAATTGCATCAAAATCATGGCAGACCGTCACCGGCAGCTTGCCTACCTCCGAAGGCATCAATGTCGGCGGTCCCACCAGAAACACCTGCGCTCCCAGCGTATGCAGGCCCCAGATATTGCTCCGCGCCACCCGCGAATGTGCGATATCCCCAACAATCGCCACCTTCAGTCCCGTCATATCGCCCCGCAGTTCCCGGATCGTGAAAATATCCAGCAGCCCCTGCGTCGGATGCTCATGATAGCCGTCGCCCGCGTTGATGACGCACGCATCGATGCACCGGCTCAGCAGGTGCGGCGCCCCGCCGGCACTGTGCCGGATGACCACAATATCGATCCCCATCGCCTCCAGATTTCGGGCCGTATCCCGCAACGTCTCCCCCTTGGATACGCTGGAGGTCTTCGCCGTGAACTCCATCACGTCCGCGCTCAGCCGGCTGGCCGCCAGCGAAAAACTGTTCCGTGTCCGTGTGCTGTCCTCAAAAAACAGATTCACCACCACCTTGCCCCGCAGGGGCGGGGCCTTTTTGATCGACCGCCGCGAAATCTCCTTGAATCCCTCCGCCGTATCGAATATATGAAACAGTTCCTCCCGGCTTAATTCCCTCAATCCCAGCAGATGTTTGCGATTCCATATAAATCGCTCACTCTGCGGCTCCCCGCTCATCCGGGTTTTTCCTATATCGATTGTTTCTTTGGTCATACTCCCTCGGCTAGCCTAATCCCACCTCGTCCCTGCCGTCTCTCTCTTTCAGATATACCTGCACTCTCCGGTCCGGCGGCACCTCCATCACCTTGCCCACATAATCCGCCCGGATCGGCAGTTCCCGTTCTCCCCGGTCAATCAGTACCGCCAGCCGGATACAGCGCGGCCGCCCCAGGGCGATCAGTGCCTCCATTGCCGCCCGCGTCGAACGGCCGGTATTCAGCACATCATCCACCAGCACAATCATCCGGTCATCCACCGAAAAGTCAATCTCCGTCGATTGCAGCTTCGGTTGCTGATGGCCCATCGAATTCAAATCATCCCGGTATAGGGTAATGTCCAGCGTCCCCCGGTCGATCCGGCCATACCCCTTCTCCTGCAAAATCCGCTGCAGCCGCTGGGCCAGGATATCCCCTCGTGACCGAATTCCCACCAGCGCCAAATCCCCGCTTTCTCCAACGGAGGCGGTAATACTCACCGCCAGTTTGTGGATCAGTCTGCCTATCTCCTGCTCGTCGAGTAATACCTGCACAAAATCTGCCTTACTTATATATCAGGTAATGTCACAGAAATGGCCCTTATGCCTTATTTGGCTCAAACACCATTTGAATAAGCAGTCTAACATCAATCCCCTCAAATTGCAAGTACTCATTCCCTTACCTTTTACTATTATTTTTATATCTTCTTTTATATCAGATGCTTATGTCAAAATCAGTAGATTTCCACCCTTGCAGTTGCGAAAGTCAATTGCTTAATCCACACGAATCAAGTAAAATTCCCGCCTGCCTGATTCGTCTATGTGGCCGTTATGTCACGTAACGGAACCGCCAAAAGTCGATATGGACATCCAAAAACGGCTCTGGCTCCCCAATAACAAGGGGTCGAAGAGCTTTTGACGCTGGTGTCTAACTGGAAAATGCCTGAGTGGAAAAGGAACCTGGTTGCTGCATTATGCTTCGATTGCGACTGATTAACCCTAACAGCCCGCTGACCACCATCACCCTTCCCGATGTCATCGGCAAGATGACCTGGGGCCGCCGGGCTTTATTCATGCCAGTCAACCTGGCCATCTGTGCCGCCGTTGTTCCCGCCGGGTATTCCGTTGAAATCGTCGATGAGTGCGTTCTGGACCAGCCTCACCAGCCTCGCCCCGATGTCGATGTCGTTGCCATCGGTGCCATGACCACCCAGGCCCGCCGCGCCTACGACCTGGCCGACGCCTATCGGAAACTCGGCGTCAAAGTCATCCTCGGCGGCATCCATCCTTCCGCCCTGCCCCAGGAGGCCCTCCAGCATGCCGACACTCTCTGCCGCGGCGATGCCGAAAGCACCTTCCCTCATTGCCTGGCCGACCTGGCCGCCGGCCGTCCCTTACGTCCCATTTACGACTGGAAGGATTTCCCCACCGCCCCCATTGCCACCCCGCGCAAGGATCTGCTCAATCCCCGCGACTATCTGGTGTACAATCCCATTCAGACCACCCGCGGCTGCCCGCATAATTGCAGCTTTTGCACCACGCCTGCCATTTTCGGCCGTGCCTACCGTCAGCGCTCCGTCGAAAGCATTGTCGATGAAATCAAGGCCGCCCAGCAGACCGGCAGTAACTTCTTCATCTTCAGTGATGACAATTTCGCCGGCAATCACCGCTGGGCTATTGAGTTGTGTCACGCCCTGACTCCGCTAGGAATTAAATGGGCTTCCCAGTGTGATATACTCATCAGCAATAACGACACCCTCCTGGCTGCCATGCGCCGCAGCGGCTGCCAGGGTCTCATCCTCGGCCTGGAAAGCCCCAATCCCGATACCCTCACCGAGGCTCGCAAAAGTTACGTCTCCGCCCAATCCTATCTGCACCGCATCCGCAAGATACAGGCCCACCAGATCAGCCTCTGGGGTTCTTTCATCTTCGGTTTTGATAATGACGACTGGTGCAGTTGCCGGGCCGCCGTTCGTTTTGCTCATCAGGCGGGTCTGGTTATGAGCTGCTACCCCATCCTCACTCCCTATCCCGGAACGGCTGTTTTTGACGAATATAAAAAACAGGGCCGTCTGCTGACCGAGGACTGGAATAAATACAACGGTTCCACCGTGGTCTTCCAGCCGGCCCGCATGACAGCCGCCCAGCTCAGCCATGCCCAGATGGCCGCTTTCTGCGATTTCTATCGCCCCCGCTCCGCCTTTGCCCGTCTCAAAATCTGGCCTTTCAAAAAACATTCCTGGCTGGCGAATCTGGCCATCTACTGGGGCCTGTTTTATTACTATCGCCGGTACAAAAAACGTGACCATTTGCCCAGTTTTACCGATTTACACTTTCGTTAAGATGAAGGAACCATTATGATGCAACACTGCTTCGATTACATTGACCGCAATCAGGGCCGTTTCCTGCAAGAACTTCAGCAGTTTCTGAGATTCCCCTCCGTCAGCGGAGATGCCGGATATAAAGAGGATGTGAACCAATGTGCCCTCTGGTTAACCGATCACCTGAAAAAACTCGGGCTGGATGCCCATTGCATCTCCACCCGGAGACATCCGATTGTACGGGCTGCGACCCGGGGTTCCGCGTCGAAGCGGGTGATTCTGTACGGCCACTACGATGTCCAGCCGGCCGATCCCCTCGACCAGTGGCAGACCAATCCGTTTAAACCCGACCTCCGGGACGGCTTTATTTATGCCCGCGGCGCTACTGATGACAAAGGCCAGTTGTTCGCCCATATCAAAGCCGTCGAAAGCCTGTTACAAACCGCCGGCCGGCTCCCTTGTGAGGTGCTCTTTCTGCTGGAAGGGGAAGAAGAAAGCGGCGGCAGCAGCCTGGAAGAATATATCAAAGCCGAGAAGGCAAATTTAGCGGCGGATGCCGTTATCCTGTCGGATACGGATATGTACGATGAAAACACCCCTGCCCTTACCTATGGCCTGCGCGGCACGGTAGCCCTTGAAGTAAAAGTCAAGACGGCCGCTTTCCCGGTTCACTCCGGATCCTATGGCGGAGCCATCGGCAATCCCGTCACCGTGTTATCCCGGCTCATTTCCAGTTGTATCGGTCCGGACGGCCGCATCCTGATTCCCGGCTTTTACGAGGATGTCCGGCCGCTGGCCGATTGGGAAAAAGAAAATATACGTCGGCTGGACGGCCGGGACCGGAATCTGATGGCTGAAACCGGGGTGAGAAAAATCTTCGGAGAGCCGGGTTTTTCCACCCTCGAACGGATTTGGACCCGTCCCACCTTCGAACCAAACGGCATCTCCGGCGGCTATGAAGGGGAGGGTATGAAAACTATTATCCCCGCCTTTGCGGTTGCAAAAATTTCTTTGCGGGTGGTTCCGGATCAAAATCCCCAGAAGATCGCTGGATTGGTAAGCCAATATCTGAAATCCATCTGTCCGGAATATGCCAGCCTGGAAGTGACGGTACTCTCCACGTCCTGGCCGATTCTTTTTGATGTGGATAATCCCATGTTTCAGGCGGGCCGGAAGGCCCTGCAGTGCGGGTTCGGCGCAGAACCGGTTTATATGCGGTGCGGTGGCTCCATTCCCGTGGTAAATACCTTTTGGCAGGTACTGGGAAAACCGGTCATCCTGATGGGGTTTGGCCTCAATTCCGATGGCGCTCATTCCACCAACGAACGTTTCAAGATAAACAATTTCATCCGCGGAGCCAAAGCCTCCGCCGCACTGATC
>JAKJEP010000275.1 GCA_022705365.1 Planctomycetota bacterium
CGCTCCCTTCTGCGACGGATACAGATTCGCCTCGATATACGTATCCGGCCGCACGATCACCCGATGCCCCCCCTTCTCATCCGGCACCGCCAGCAAAGCCGCCTCAATACTATGATACGCCTTCTCCCAACTGCTGCCATCACTGTTATCCCCCGCCTTCGACACATACAAATTCACCCCCCGGCGCCCGTTATAATCCGCCGCCGATGGATCCAATTTCTCCGCTGGCAGAGAAACGGTAACCCCCAAAAGAATGGCACTCCCCATCACCCCGGCATAGAATTTGCTCAGATTCGTCATGTCGTTCTTCCTTGTTACACCTGACTCTACAACAATACTGCAGGTTGGTATAAAATTACCATACCATAAAATAATACTATAATTATAACGAGTTACCGATTCAAATTCATTTTATACTTTGGCGGTACATGAAAAATAGAGCAGGTCTGGTATGACCTGCCCCACATTGCCTGCTTACACAATACCTCGAATCAAAACTTACGCTGTTCGCGTTCCCCACTTCACTGAGTTTTCATATCCTGCAAATCAATCCCAGGTAAAACCAGAATACCCGCCGCATAACTGCTCGGAGCCTTGCACCGTGCTGCGGCCAACCAGATATTCCTCATAACTCATATCGCTCACATGCCCATCAAAACACACTAAATTACCACTGCCTCGCAAAGATCATTCATTCCTGTAGTTTTACGTCCAAATCAATGCACACGCTTCTTCTCTGTAAAGTTCCTCGCACGGCCGGGGCAAACCAAAAAAAGAACCAGCCGTGCGAGGCTATCAAAACCTGTCTGTTTTTTTCGGAAGCCGCAGAGTTGATTCAGGCTTCCTCCGCAATAACGCTTTTTTTATCTTGACGCATCCGCTGCCATGCAGTAGGAATGCACCAGCTTGGGCTTGTATTGGAAATGCGTTACCAGTCGGAGTTCATCTCTGGCTTAACAGGTGAGCCGGCATTGCTCTTGCCAAAGGGATGGCCGGCTCTCTTTTTTTTTAACATCACTCTCCTATTTATAGTAAAAACGAAATTGTATCCTTGATTTTACACTATTTTTATGACTTTCTACGAGTCTTGTCCTGACGACACGTCAACTCCATGCTTCTCAAACCAGTCGATCCCATCCCGAAGATGCTGGGCCATGGCCTTTTCCGCCGCCGCCGCATCGCCGGCCAGGATCGCCTCAAAGATCCTCTTATGTTCCGCCACACTATAGACCATATTCCGTTCCGGCGCCCACCACGTCATCGAATAAAACAAGCCCGCCATCATGGAACTCTGCATCGCCAGTATCCCGTTGCCGCATTCCTCCGAGATAATCTGGTGAAACAAACGGTCATAATGGCGATACCTTCGCGATTGCTTCTCCTGACAAGCCTTGTCCATCTCCGCCAGTGATTGTTCCAGCTTTTTCAAGCCTTCGGCACTGATGGATTTCGCCGCCAGATACGCAATCACCGGCTCGTTGGCCAGCCGGGAATACATGACCTCCCGCCAGTCCGATTGGCAAAATTCCTGCAAAACCGGAGCAATAAACCGTAAATTCTTGACCGGATCAAACTTCCCGACATACCACCCCTTGCCCGGCCGGGCAATTACCAGCCCAATCGATCGCAAAATGATTAACGCCTCCCGCAAGGCCCGATGGCCGATTCCAATGATATCCCCCAGCTTCTTCTCCGGCGGCAGTTGATCCCCGGGTACCAGCCCCTCCTTCCGGATATACTGTACCAGCACCGGCACAATCCGCTCCGCCGTGTTCATCTCCTGCAAAGAACTGACATGGTCCAGAAACTCCCGATCCGTGGTGCCGCTCTCAAAACCGGACTTGTAAATCTCCCCTTCCAGCGCCCCATGGTCTAAATACATCTTCAATCCGGTTTTATCGCGAATTATTGATTCCGAATCGGCCATTTCAACCTCGTATCTTTCACTAAACCATCAAGCATATAACTTTATCTTAAATCATTTCTTATCTCACTGACCTATAGCAGCACTGTCATATGCTAGCGCTATCATACTTTATGCCTGGCCTCTTTGTCAACTCTATTTAATCCCTTTTGAAAAAAAATTACTGACAGAACCGACAAAAGTCGATTTAGACATCCAAAAACGGCTCTGGCTCTCCTACAATAAGGGATCCAAGAGCTTTTGGCGCTGGCGTCTTACTGGTTACTTTTTCATCCACAAATATACCAGTATGCCCGACGTAATTATCTGTAGTATAAGAGATTATAGTTTAACCAAAAAATTGGCCCAATATCATTTTTTCTGAAAAACATAGATATCCGGACTTATCACCTGATCTTTTCGCATCGGCCAGCCGGCAACCCCGAATAGGGTCTTCTTGGGATATAAATACTTATTACTGAATTGTTCCATTTTTTTATACCCAAGTTCTTCTTTAAATACCTTACGCACAAACTTCTGGTCACAAACTCTGCTATCGGTGTACCATTTTTCACTCATAATCAGGTATTCCGGTATCGGTTCCTTGTATAACACCTGTTCCGTGGTTGGCATGGGACTCCAGCGAAAATCACAACGAAATCCCAACATATGCAGCCTGGGTGCATAGGTTACCGGGCAAACCGCCACAATCGGGGAACGGCGGCTCACATTTTGTTCGAACCATTTTTCTACCTGAATCCGGGAATCTTCCGCCATCTCCAGATTCCCGCCCATACAGTACAAAAAAGACAATCCATAGATCGTCCCCACCAGAACCACACGGATCACCCGGGAGACCTTGCTCCACCGCAAAAAATCCCCGGCACTGATTCCCAGCAATAACACCAGACCGGTAAGACCCGGGATTAAATACCGGGATTGTACCTGATGGACCCTCATAACGACCACCAGATAAAAACAGAGCAAAGGCAATATGGCAAAGCCCGTTTTCCAGCGAATTCGATAGATGCTGTAAACCAGCGATAAAATAATCGCCAATAAAAATGGCCAGCCCACCGAATACCAGAGCTTATAAAAAGCCTCCACCATCAGCGGCCATTGCCCGCGATAGCCGCCCGTATATTCCGTAGTACCCGGCCCGCCGATCCAATGGCCCATTCTCTGCAAAAATGCCCTAGGCGAGGTAAATATCCCGTTCAATAATGCAAATACCAATACCAAAGCCAGAATCGCGGCCAGCACTTTTACCGTAAAAACAGCAAAAATCCCATCCCGGTAACTTCGCCCCTCATCTCTGGCTTTACCAACCAACCCCAGCCAGACGGAAAATCCTATCCCCACCACAAAGCCCGCCGCCGGATCTTTGGTACACACCGCACAAGCGCAAAAAACACCCAGTAAAATATAATGATGCCATCTTCCCAGATATGCCGCTTTGACCGCCCAGTAAATACTCCATGCGATCCAGAACGTACAGGGAACATCCAGATTCCCCAAATGGCTGTAAAAGACAAAAATATGCGAACATGCCAAAGCCAGGGACGGCAGAAAAGCAGAAAGAATATCCCCAAACAACAGCCGGGCCGTCAAAAACACCGCCATCACCGCCCCTACCCCCATCAAAGCGGATAGGGTATTCGAAACCAGAATCAGCTTGCTCATGCGGGAAATATCCAGAACTCGGGCAACTTGGTTTCCTTTGCCATCCACTCCATAGACCGGATGTTTCTGCCAGTCCGCCAAATACCATTTATAAAAGGAACCGCAAATTATAAAATGAAGCCGGGGATATTTATTGGTCCATGTTCCAAATAATCGCGGGATTTCATTCAGGGTGGTATTCCCTGCAATCGAGTCGCTATGCCAGGAATTACCATTCGGCAGGCCCCAATCCAGACAGGTAAAATTTAATATCCCGCTGAGAATCACAACGATCAACAGAGCACCCCAAAAAAACTTCCAGGATTTCACACCCGGAATGGGGGAAACAAAGGCTTTAGCATTCTGCATCCCCTTTCTATCCGAAAAATGAGCCTCTCTACGCCTTGGCCTGCTCATGATATTCCTCCTCGGTATTGATCGCCCAGAGATCATTCTGCCCGCCCAAAATATTATCCGCTGCCAGCAATCCAGAAAGGATGGAATGATCCATGTTATTGTATTTGAACATCCCGTTCCGGCCGATGCACTGAAGATTGGAAATCCCACCCAGATACTCCTTGATAATCTGCAAATTCGTTTCATACCCGATCGAATAGACCGGGTAGGTCTTCGGACACCGGATGACAAAGGCATCCGTAATTGCCTTCTTTTCCGCCAGTTCCAGCTTATCGATTTCCTCCCCAGCCATGCTGATCAGGTCCTCATCCGCCGTATTCCATAATTCATCGTTTTCATCACAAAAATACTCCATCCCTAACGAAGAAACATTTTCATTCGGAACCATCCACGGACTCCAGTTTTTAAAACATTGAATCCGCCCCACTTTGACCTCCGGCGAATGAATATAGATCCAGGTGTCTGGAAATGATTCCGGCCGGTCCATGATCAAATTGACCGTCAGCAGAGAACGATAGGATAGCTGGCCGCAGGCTCGTTCCACCGTCTCCGGCAAATAGCTATCCCCCATCCGCGGTAATTGGGAAATCGGCAAACTCGAAAGAAAATGGCTGCCCTCAATTCGTTCCATTTCCCCCTTTTCATCCCGCACCTCGACCGAGAGGATCGTTGACCCTACGCAGTGCAGTTTTCGAACCTCCTGCCCCAACAATACCTGCCCGCCATACGCCCGTATTCTCTCGGCCATAGACTCATACATCTGTCCCGGCCCATACCGCGGATAATCAAACTCTTCGATGAGTGTTTTGATCTTTTTCTGCTTATCGCCAAAAACAGCCGCTTTCACCGCCGAACTCAGCGAAAGCCCCTTAATACGCTGTGCCGCCCATTCCGCCGCAATCTGATCGCACGGGATCCCCCACACCTTTTCTGTGTACGTCTTGAAAAAAATCCGGTACAGCTTCTTGCCAAAACGGTTGGATACCCATTG
>JAKJEP010000276.1:0-275 GCA_022705365.1 Planctomycetota bacterium
CAATGCTGGAAAAGCTTCGCCCTGCTTCCGGTTCTTATTCTGCTGTCGAATCCATCCGGCCGGCGGATTATTACCGGCAGATTGTGGAAACTCCCAATAAAACCGAACGCATCCTTTCCGCCCTGGTCGATTTTATCCATGACGCCGGGCTGAAAGATGGGGACCGTCTTCCCCCGGAGAAGCAGCTTTGTGAAATTTTCGGCGTCGGCACCCGTTCGCTGCGGGAAGCCCTGATCGGGCTGCGGACGCTGGGCCTGGTCCAGTCCCAGCAGGGA
>JAKJEP010000276.1:312-4966 GCA_022705365.1 Planctomycetota bacterium
TTTACATGAAATTATGACGACCCGGCTGGCAAACGAACCAGTCATTACCGCCATGGCCGCGGAAAAGATCAGTGAGGAGGGTCTGGCAAGACTCAAACAGGCACTGACCGTCATGCAGCAAACGGCCAGTGATCTGGAGTTTCGTTTTCACGACCGGAAATTCCATGATATTCTGGCCCAGGAATGCGGCAACAGCATCATGTCGATGATCAGTTCCATTCTGACGGGCTTGTTCTATGCCGGGCAATTGCTGCCCGAACACGGCGATCACCTGCGGATTTTGCAGCAGCATCAGGCGATTTTTGACGCGGTGCGATCCCATTCGCCCGAAAACGCCGAAAAAGCCATGATCACGCATCTGCGGGTATCGCGGGATTTTGTCAATGAGCAGCTCCACAGCGATCAAAGAAACCGTGCGGATCAAACGGTTTAACCATAGGAAATCAGGATAAGGTATTATTTTCTGGAAAAAGGAGAAGAAACAAAAAAGTAAAACCTGACAATAAAAGAGCTTTCGTGGGTAATCCCAGATGATACGAGTCTGTTGCCAAGTTCGATTTATCTGATGCCTGCAATCGCCGCTATTGCGAAGGAAAGGAGGTGAAAAATCCAACCGGAGGTTTTGGCGGCAAAGCCGCATCAGATCCCCATCTGGAGAGAGCATTCTGCTCACGGATATCTTTTACCGTTTTGTGTTCATGTAAATTGTTGTTTTTAAAAATTCGGAGGATTTGTAATGAAAACACGAAAGAATGTATTGATTTTAACCCTGGCACTTTTTATGGGGATAGCGAGCAGCCAGATCCTGCTGGCGGCCCCGCCGACGGAGGGGTTGAAACTCTGGCTCAAGGCCGATGAGGGAACCTTAAAACCGAATCCAGAACCCAACACTACCGATTTTGTTCCGGCCCAAGTGGGCGATGCGGTGACCAAATGGCTGGATATGTCGGGCAGCGGTCACGACGGAACGGTGAACTGGGGCGCCCCCAAATTGATATCCGTCGGTTCCCAAAAGGCCATCCGTTTTGACCCGAGCGACGGGGATGACGGATACCTGCTGGCTAATCCTTCCGGACTATGTTTCACCACCCTGTCGATTTATGCAGTAGTTGATATGGACGCCAACGTACAAGGCCAGATTATCGTGAGTAATTATAAGGAACCTATAAGTGGTAATGCTTTGGGGATCAGTGACAGTACTAGAAATAAAGTGAAATGGTTCACTGCCCAGCACCAAACCATACCTTATACTAATAATTCTTTGGAACCGGCTACGTTACTGCCAAGCGACTTAAATCGATATACCATCATCAATGCTACTTTTGATCCAACCGCAACTGGTGCGGAAAAGGTGGTTTATTTTGATGGTTTTCATGTCGCCAAGGGTCCTCAAAATGGTTTAGGATATAATCCAGGTCCTATCGCCTCGATCGGCGCATTGGGTGATGGTCGCCAGTTTGCCAAAGGTAATTTTTCGGAAATCTTGATCTATGATTCGGTCAATGCGGATCAGTATTATGCGGTGCATAACTACCTAAGCCAGAAATATGGCATTACTGTTGTGAGTGATTACCAAGGATCTGATCCTACTATGGTGTACTTGCAGTATCTCTTCCTGCAATCCTCGGATAATCAGGGCATTCCTATCGAGGGACAAGCATGGAATACCACCCAGCTTTACGATGCTACCTACTGGGACCTAGCAGTGTTAGATGACACCATCGCTCACATTAAGTCGATTACCGACCCCAATCAACTGGACTTTCATATCCTCAATAATGTAACGAATGGGGATATCGCAGCGGAGCTGCATAGGGGCAAAACCTATACCTTTGCCTTTACCGGTAACGGAACCCCAGCAGGCTATGATCTTACTAGTGATTACTACTCCATGAGTTTCTATTTGGACCAGTCAGATACCCCCGGCATTACCCTCTTTGCCCCAAAGGATGCCGACGGTCCCGGCAACGGCAATCCCGGATTTGATTATCCCGCAGCCGGTCCGGTCGTCTGGAAGAACTCACAAAAGGGTATCCAGGTCCGCGTTACCGATTTCGTGCTTTATCCCAAATCGGCCCCGGATGATGTCAGGCTGGATATGCAGATCGAACCGTGGGATCCTCCTTTTATCGGTTGTCAACCGTATGATCCAGACGGTGTCGAAGATATCGTGGGAGAATTCACCCTTGCGGTCGAGGTAGGAAACTTCACCTGTGCAGATTCCACCACCTTCTATCCGATGGACTTCAACGAAGACTGCTATGTGGATTTGGAGGACTTTACGGCGTGGGCCGGAGATTGGCTGAAGTGCAATAATCCCGCTGATGGGGATTGCACGTGGCCCTTTAGTACCGATCCGAATGCTGTAATGCTAAACAATATGGCTTTGCGAACGGCCGATGAATCCGGCAGTGCCATTGGCGGGGAACACTGGAATGCGATCCCGGAAGATGGCCCGTGGGATATCGCATTGTTTGATACGACGCTGGTCGATCTGGCGACAGACCCGAATGCCATTACCGATCATCTGGTGAACAATCCGGATCGCAGTATCGCGCTGGAACTGGTCAAAGGCAATACATATTCCTATGCCTTTGCCTTCTCACATAGTATCGGCTCGGATCTGGGCAGTATGGTAGAAGTGGATCCCAATTCCCTCCACAGCCGAATCGATCTGGTGTTCGACAGCGCAGCGGCCGGTATTGCTGGCTTTGCTCTCAATGATATGACCGGTCCTTCGGACGGTCATTCCGCAATAGATGCCACAGCAGATGGAACCCTGATCTGGAAGAGCTTATCCAAAACCGCCCAGGTCCGGTTGACTGATTTTGTCATCTATCCCAAAGCCGTAGCCGAATTTAGCCTGGATATCATGGGAACCGGTACTTCTAATCCGACCGGCGCCTTTGTCCCGGATGGTGAGGAAGATGTCGTAGGAGAATTTACCGTCGTAGTGGAAGACGGCGAGTTTACCTGCACGGAAGCCGGGCAATTCTACTCGACCGACTTCAATGAGGATTGCTATATCAATCTGGAAGATTACGCCCTCTTTGCCCAGAAGTGGCTGGAGTGTAATGATCCGGAAAACGAGAACTGCACCTGGCCGATTGAATAGGTTTGCATATTGAGCGGAAACCTGACCCAGCCGGTAAACAAGCCGGCTGGGTTGGGTTCGCAAAACGAAGAAATCCGAAGAAGGTAAGAAACGGTGTGCAATTTTTAAGATAGTAACGCAACCATTTGTTATTAAGTTGGTTATGAAAATTAAAATTGCCAAAAAAACCTTGCATTATGACTTGCTCTCTGATATAATGTTGTTATGACATGTAAAATATATGTCGAAAAAGGATGAGGAAGAACGTCACTTTTGGGTTGTCTATGAACCATTTCGGCAAGATGCACAAAAATAGCCTCATCAAGAAACTTTGTTTGTGTGTTGTTTCGTGTCTAAGTTTTATGGTCCTTTTTTAGAAATTGACAAAACGAGGAGCTTGTCAATGGAGGAAATGAAGATGAAGAAGATGTTAGTTTTAGTAACGGTTATGGCCCTTTCTTTGGTGAGCATGGCCCAGGCGGCGGATCTGCAGGGAGATTTTTCCCTGGACCAAAATCCTAACGGAGATTGGACGTACGGATCGATTGATGTTACTGCGGGAACATTTACGACCTATAATGGCGTCAACTCCGGCATGTCCGGTGCCAGCACCTTTTCCGCATGGGTAACCGACAGTAATTGGGATAGTTATGGTAATGTGGGAAAGAACTTCGGACCAGACCCCATTGAGGACTGGAGTTCTTATCGGGAAGTGGGGCAGATTATTTATGGCCCCGCTGTTTGGACGAATGGCAGCGGTGTTTATTATCTGACCACCTCCCGCTGGACGGCTCCGGCGGCTGGTAGCTATGATATCGACGCCACATTTACCGGCCAATGGCCCTCTGGTTCTTCGGTTACTGCTTCTGTTCGTCTCAATGGAACAGAAATATTTAGTGGTGCTATCGATGGATTTATCGGTAAGGCTGCCGAGGGCTTTTCCGATGGATGGGGTGATCATCCTTCCCAGAATTATATTTACACCCTTTCTCTGAATGCAAATAATACCCTTGACTTTTGCGTTCAGGTTTTAGGGAATGCCGCTTCTACGGGTGTGGATATTCAGATTACCCCCGAACCAATCACCATGGCTCTGATGGGATTGGGCGGCTTGGCACTGATTCGTCGCCGCCGGGCGTAATGGCCAACACGAAATAGATTTGTATCCCCTGGGATATGAATCTGTTGCAGGAGCAGGTCTTGCGGGATCTGCTCCTCTTTTTTTTATAAATCCGGCACTACTTCCGGATATAAAGTGCCGGTGTTGTTGATTTTGAAGACATAGATCAGGCCCGGCTGGAGCTGGCGATAAACTACGTTGCCGTAAATCGCCTGGATGCCCGCCTTTTCGAGCAGTTTCGGCTCATTCGACAGCCGCCAGATCTGTTCCCAGAACAGATTGCGGTCCCGGATCGACAGGGCCTTGCAGATATCGGCGTAGCGCTGCGGCTCGGTCCCGGGCGTCTCAATGGGGAACCCTTCCTCCGGCCGCATCGTTTCCCCGTAAATCCGCCGCCATAAATACATGGCCCGCTCTTTGCCGTCCTGCACCAGCGGCGG
>JAKJEP010000277.1:0-3222 GCA_022705365.1 Planctomycetota bacterium
TTCCGCCCGGTCCGAAACGGGTACCGCCAGGCCGTGCGGAATGAGCAAATCGATTTGTTCCGGGGACAAGCCGGCCGTTTTTATCGCTTTTTGCATAGCCATCACCATTCCCCGGCCGTCGGGTTCGGGATCCAGGAAATTATGGCTATGAAAACAGGAGGCGGCAAACCCGGTTACTTCGGCGTAGATCCGTGCCCCACGCTGCAGGGCATGCCGGCGTTCCTCCAGCACGACGATGCCGGCTCCCTGTCCGACGACCAGGCCGTCGGCAGCGCTGTCGAAGGGTCGGGAAGCTTCCTGCGGGGTATCGTTGTAATGGGTGCTGGTGCGATGCATCAGGCACTGCCGCAGCAGGGACATGGGATTGACCTTGTTTTCGGCGCCGCCGGCGATCATGACATCCGCTTTGCCGCGCTGAATGGTGCGAACGGCTTCGCCGATGGCCAGTTGTCCGGAAGCCTCTCCGCAGGTGATGGTATTGCTGGGACCCTGCAAATCATGAATAATACTCACGTGGCAGCCGAGCATATTGGGCAGATATTTCAGGAGCCAGAGTGGGGTGAGCGATTGCATTCCCTGCAGCCCCCATTTGGTGAGGCTGAAGGTTCCATTTTCCAGGGCGTTTTCCACAGCCGAACCCAGTTCCACCAGATCGCAGCAGATCAGGCCGGCACCGATGTTCACCCCGCAGCGGGTCGGATCGATTTGGGGCGATTCGTTTTCCGGGCAGGTTCCCTTGGTTTGAAGCTGGGCATCCCGGATGGCAGCGTCCGCGGCCACCACGGCCAATTCAATGTCGGGTGACATTAATTTGGCGGCTTTCCGGTAGAATTTCGGGACCATTTTGCCCATGCTGAAGGGGGCGGTTTCGCCGGCAATCTGGCTGGGAAAGCCGCTGGGATCAAAGGCCTGAATCCGGGCGATGCCGATTTTCCCGCTCAGCAGCGCCTGATAATATTCTTCTTTGCCCGTTCCCAGAGCACTGGTAATGCCCAACCCCGTGATAACCACGCGACGATCCGTCATGCTTTCTTACTCCGTTATTCTATCAAGAGCCGGTCGCGCCGGTCGGCTTGTAAAATTGCAATAAATTCATGAATTGATCGTTAAAAACGAAATTTTCTTCCGGGAATTCCAGCCCGGCCATGTTTTTATCGATATGGCTGAAGATCAGGCTGATTTCGGCGATGGTGCGGTTCTGGCAGGTGATGGTGCCGGTAATGGTGGCGGCTTCCTCGACCACGCTGTCGGCAACGGCTTCCAGCCGCAACTGGTCGCCGGGCCGGGCGAGGTCATGAAAAACCGCCTTTGTCACCTTGGCTAAAATCACCTTTTCCCGGAAGCCGCGGGCTTCTCCCACCAGAATCCCGCTGGTTTGGGCCATGGCTTCGATCATCAGGGAAGCCGGCATGATCGGGTAACCGGGAAAGTGATCGTGCAGATGCTCTTCGGCCAGGCTGACATTTTTGATGGCTACCGCCCGTTTGCCGGATTCAAACTCCACAAATTTGTCGATCCATATCCAACGCATATATTTTCCGATATAAGTCTGCTGCGAACGATCCAGCGGACCGGCAGGAGTTCGGTCAGGAATTGACTTTGCTTTCCACGAATTTCACGATCGAGCTGACGCAGAACAGGTCACTGATCTTGTTTAAATCTGGATCCTTTTCGAATTCGGCAAAATCGACATGGGGCATCTGGGTTTTTAATTTGGCCAGGCCCGCCGCGGTGAGTTTGCCGTTGTTGACGTATTCGGCGTTGTTAATCAGATTTTCGGCCGGGAAAAGCTCCTCGCGGGGGATTTTGATCCCGAAGGACTTTTCCAGGCGGAAGACGATATCCAGAAAATCGATGCTTTCAGCGCCCAGGTCGCCCATTAACGTAGCATCTTCCGTGACCTCTTCTTCATCCACACCCAGGGCATCCACCAGGGTTTCCTGCACTTTGGCATAGATTTCTTCGTGACTCATCGTCATAAAATAGTACCTCCAGATACTTTTCCGCAGGCGCCCACCAATTGAGCGCGCCTTTGTAATTCCTTGATAATTCTGGCGTCCAGATCCGCCAATCCCTTGTCGGTTTCCTGTAAATTAAAATGACGCAGTTTGATACGGGCTTCCACCATCGGCTGGCCCTCGATATGGGCTTCGCCGACAAAGCTGCTGCTGTCTTGGCTGATTGATTTGGCTTCCAGATTTATCTGCAGGATATTTCCGGGCTTGACAAAACTTTTATACTTGACGTTTCGGGCTTCCTGCAGGACCACCATGCTGTGAGCGAAATTTTGGGTTACATGCACAAGCATAGCAGCACTCTGTACCAGGGCCTCGATCATCAGTACGCCGGGCAGTACGGGGAACTGCGGAAAATGATCCGCCAGATACTCTTCGGCCAGCGAGAGAGCTTTGACCGTCGAGATTTTTTTCCCGGGCACCAATTCGGTTACTTTGTCCAGCAAAATGAAACGCATATTTTATTTATTCAGTCTTCCTTGCATACCATAGGACTGTATTCGTACCAAAGAAAGCGACATTGTAGAGATATCCATCTGTATTTCCAGAGGATTTCCGCAATTTTTACGGAAATCCTGTCTTGTTTATCCGCCCGCCAGCCGGTTCAGCCGCTCGATTCCTTTGGCGATATTGGCATCCGAGGTGGCATAACTGAGGCGGAAGTGGCTGTCATGCTGGGAGAAGACTGAGCCGGGAATAATCAGCACATCGTTTTCGATGGCTTTTTTAACGAATTCGGTGGCATTGCCTCCCGGCGCCGCCACAAAGGCATAAAATGCGCCGGCTGGGCGAACCAGATCGAAACGATCTTTCAGTCCGTCATAGATCATATTCCGCTTATGCCGATAATCTGCAATATGATGGGAAATATCGCAATCCAGTGCTTCCCGGACCGCCAGCTGGAAGGGGTGGGGGGCGCAGACAAAGGTGTATTGCTGGAGGGTGGTCATCTGGTCCAGGACCGGCAGCAAACCATCATTGACTGCGGCGTAACCGATCCGCCAGCCGGGCACGCCGTAACATTTGGAAAAAGCCCGCATGACCAGCGTATTCTCATAATAGCGGCCGATACTGGCGGCCGGCTGATCGTAACTGAAATCCCGATAAATTTCGTCGGTAAGGACCAGAAGGTTGTGTTTTCGGGCTATATCGGCGATTTTTTTTAGCTCCTCCGCCGGATAGACCGAACCGGTGGGATTGGCGGGGG
>JAKJEP010000277.1:3250-4964 GCA_022705365.1 Planctomycetota bacterium
ATTTTGGATTTGGGGGTAAGGTGTTTTTCCAGGATTTCCGCCGTCAGTTGAAAGGAGGGGTAGGTGTCCATAAACACGCACTTGCCCCCCGACAGATTTACCAGGTGCCGGTAGCTGACAAAGTAGGGATCGGGGATCAGGATTTCATCGCCGGGATTGATCGTGGCCATTAAAGCCAGATGCAGGGCGCCGCTGAGGCCGCAGGTAACCAGAACGGAGGGCTTGTCCCATTTCAGTTCTTCTTTGATTCTGGCGGCGACCGCCTCACGGAGGGAGGGGATGCCGGCGGTTACCGTATAGGTGTTATGATTTTCGGTAATGGCCCGGGCGGCGGCGGTTTTGATCGGATCGGGGGTGTGAAAATCCGGTTCGCCGATGCTGAAATTCACCGGGTCCTTCATGGAGGCCGCCATCTGCCAGATGCGGCGTATCCCTGAAGCATCAATCCGTTTGGCTCGATCGGCAAGATAATCCATACAATCCGCAACTCCTGTATGTGTCATTAGATTTATGCCGCAGTCCTCGTTAGGAAATTAAGACGCCAGCGTCATAAGCTCATCGTCCCCTTGTTATCGGGGAGCCAGAGCTGTTTTTGGAAGTAAATATCGACTTTTGACGGTTCCGTCAATTAATAGCGGCAAAAGAATATTTCGCATTTTCCAACCGTAACGGGCTTCTGCCAGATGGCGAATGGCCCGTATATGGGAATTGCCAGAGAAGCGAGTTTTCCGCGTCAGCTCTTTTTGGCGGCCGGGGCTGCGGGGGTCGCTGCTGCAGCGGGTGCGCCGGGGGTACCGGGGGCTGCTGCCGTTTCCTCTTTTTTCTCTTTTACTTTTTTGCCGGCGGCGCTCTTGCGATGGACTACCTTGGGCAAGCCGAAAATCGAGTTGTTCTCTTCCGTCCAGCGGCCTTCCTCTTCCAGGATAATCAGACGCTCAGCACGGTTCAATACATTGCGATGCCGGGATAGGGCGTTACGACTTTTCAATGAACGATCCAGTGACATTAAATCTTTACTCCTATGAACTAATTATTTTCTACGACTATTTGATGATATCTTTTACATTAATAGGAAAAGCGGAGGCGAACGTTTCCGGGTTGTAGCTGACGGCGGAGGCCGGCTTTTCCCGATTGTAATTGGCTCCTGTCTTTTTTATTTTTTCTTTCAGGGCAAGGCATTCTTCACTGTTTTTTTTATCAAAAGTTTGTTTTGAATATAAGATATACACATTGCCCACCTGGCCGATCAGGGTATCGATGCCCTGTTTATTAAAATGTTCCTGTACCGGCAGGAGGTCGCGCCGATTAGGATTATAACAGATTTGCAGGCACATCCCGGCCTCTGTTTCCGCTGCTGCTGCTACCGGCGGGGTGGGCGTCTTAGCTTCTTCAACGGGGGCTGGGAGACTGGTGTCAAGGATGGTTGACAGGGGCGGTCGGGGCTGGACGTCGATCCCGGCGGAGGAACGGTCTGGAATTAAATCTGGCCGGACCTGCGAGTTCTGGATTGCTTCCAAACTGCTGCTCGCGGGTGTATCGGCGGTGTTTTCCGCCGATTCGGCCGAGGGCGCCGGGCTGGGGGTTCTGTTTCGCTGGCCCAGGCGGAACATCAGCAAAAGGCTCAAAAACAAAGCCAGGCATACCAGCGCGATTACCCAGTAGGAAAGGTTTAACTGGAGTTTTTTGCCCGGCAGGATAGCCGGCGATTCGGCGG
>JAKJEP010000278.1 GCA_022705365.1 Planctomycetota bacterium
GATCAAGGCTGCCGTGGGCAAGAAAGGCCCGGGCGTCTTTGCCTTGCCAGGTCTGATGAAAATTACGGTCATTCAGAAACCGGCCACCCCCAAACGGAAGGGCATCAATCCCTTCACCAAGCAGGAACAGGTATTTGCCGCCAAACCCGCTCGCAAAGTCGTCAAAGTCCGGCCTCTCAAGGCTCTCAAGGACATGGTGAAGTAACCGGCTCTGGTGCCAACATAGTATTAATTACCAGCGGATTCCAGGATCAACCGCCGCCATAGGGTATATCAAAAAGTGACGTACGGCAGCAGATGGAAAGCCTGCGAAAGCCGGCAGGGTAATGGCTGTTCAGATGCCGGACATCTGGTCGGGTGAAGGTAATTATGACGGAACCGCCAAAAGCCGATTTTGTCATCTAAAAGCGGCTCTGGTTCCCTAATAACAAGGGTTCAAAGAGCTTTTGACGCTGGCGTCATACTTACTGGCAGACCCGAAATCCGCTATAGTCGTCGGTACTGTACGGATTGCTTAAATTCCGGGACGAAACCTTGCAGAAATTGACATGAAAGTCCCAACTGCCGCCGCGGAGAACACAGTAATTGCTCGTTATGACGGTACTGGTCCACTCCCAGACATTCCCTTCCACATCGTACAATCCATAACCAAAAAGACCAAAAGCACCCACGGCAGTTGAACCATTCGGATGATGGGACCCCATATAGTTTGCCAAGGTGTTATCGATGCTGGTACCGCAGCCATAGGTATAGCTGCCGTCATAATCCGCCACCGCCTGCCATTCCCACTCCGTCGGCAGTCGATAGCCGTAGTAATTGCCAAAGGCCGTGGCTCCATACCAACTGACATAGGTAACCGGATGGTCTTCAAGGCCGCTCTCGACCGTGAACACGCCTTCGCAGTACCGGATCCTTGCCGCCCCGCCGTTGGTAGCTCCATCACAAGTATAACCCGCCCCAGCGAGGTTGTAATATACCTGGTCGATATAATCCTCCCCGCTGTTGAGTCCACTGGCCCCATAGACGTGATTGCCAATAACCGTTATATCCCCGGAAACCAGGGCGGCGTTAAGGAATTGGCAATACTGGGCATTGGTCGTCTCGCATTGGCTCATCTGCCCGCTGAATCCTCTATGTCCGGGGACTCCCGGATCGGTAATATCAATCCAAACCATCCCCTCCGGTTCCTTTTGTCCCTGAAGTAACCATTGAGAAGACAATATGGAAATGTCGGATAGATCGACAATCCCATTCGGGCCCAAATCCGCCTGATCGCACCAGTCGTTGGATATGTCACAATCATCCAGCCACCACCCGGCCAGTATGGCCAGATCTTCCAGGTCAACCCGGCAATCTCCCGTTATATCCGCGGTCGGGCAGGCGGTCATGGCAGGCAAAACGGCAGAAACCATCAGAAGTATGGCGATAACCTCATTGATGATGGTTCGCGTCCTTTGCTTGTCCTTTGGCTCCCATCTGGCAATACGAATCCTTTCCTGCTGCCAACTGCATCCCTGTATGGCCGCACGTTGTGTTTCACCAGTAAATACACTTTTCTCCACGCTCCTATTTCCTTTCGTTTTGCGCATAAAAAAACCGGCGCAGACTCGTTCCACATACTCTCTCTCTGCTCACCGGCATCACAATTTTTTGCTTTTATTTGTCTGGTGGTGCAGGCAATAACTTCCTTGGCAAAAATCATCTACTGTTATTAAGATATTTTGTCAATAAATATTATCGGACTATCCTGATTTTTTGGCCCTACCACTCACAAAGTGTGACCTGCTGGTCAGTTAGTATCGACGGAACCGCCAAAAGTCGATAGTAGCATCCAAAAACAGCTCTGGCTCCCCCATAAACCGTCGATCCATAGGGATCGCTCTGAATGCCAAAACGATCTACTTTCCTTCTGTGCTTAAACGAAATTCAGGTTCATAATGATGGCCTTGTCCCCGATCCGTTCCATGATCTGCTTTTAACCGGCTCCGAAATCCCCAGCCAAGCCTGAATAAGCACCATTCATACGCCAGGTACTGTTTGTTGAGCCAAAATAGACGGAACTGCAAAAAGTCGATAGTAACATCCAAAAACAACCCTGGCTTTCCCATAACGAGGGATCGAGGGGCTTTTGACGCTGGCATCCAAATATATTATTTTGCGACAAAAGCCGGTGTTCGATTCCCTCCTTCGACAGTTATTCCCTCTCCTCAGGAGATCACCATCGTACAGGCCGGGTCCGCCGGATCATTGCAGTCCAGCCAGTTATGAAGCATAATCAGCAGATCATCCATATCAAAATAGCAGTCCCGGTTCATATCCGCCGGATGGTAACGGCCCAAATCCTCACAACGAATCACCGGCTCGGTGTACTCGGAGATCGTCTCCACCAACGCGATCTTGCAATTCCCGGAGGAAGTGATATCCCGTACCCCCACATCAATCACATCCCCGGCGGAAAGCCAGTGGTTACTGAGTCGGTAACGATAAATCAGCCGGCCCAACTCATTATAATAATAATCGCTGCTGGTAATATCCAGCATCACGGTGTCATTGAGCACTACGACATTCTGAACGCTGCTGTAACGAAGAGAAAATGTAATGTTAATGTCGAAATACCCCTCGACCGGCATAATAAACCGGATCACGGATGCTTCGCCGCCATTTCCCCAGGCCTGGAGTATAACTTCCCCATCATAAGAATTTGGCGGCTCAATGTAGCCATCCGCTTTCCAGATCAGCGGCCACTGATCATAATGCCTGGCCCACCAGACATCGCAGGTGTTCGGATCCCAGCTTTGATTGTTTTCATTCACCTGATACTGTTGCGGATCCGCCATATCCGCACTGTGGCCATAGGACCAGGGGCCATTGGGATTGGTGTTCCATACCCAGTCCGTCTGCAAATCATAGACGATCTGCGCCGACAGATTCCCGGCACCGCCAACCCATAAAATCGCTATCCAAACCAATACCATTATTTTTTTCATCGTTCATTCTCTGCTGCTTTTATGGCAGGGCCGTACAATCGGGATTTTGCGGATCGTAACAGGTAAGCCAGACATTCAAAAACATGGACAGATCCTCCAGATTTACCCGGCAGTCCTGATTGAGATCGCCTGCCAGACCGTAACCGGCGTCCAGCACCTGTTGGCAGTTTTCCCACACCTGCAACGGATGAGGACTGGTATCGTGGCCGGGCAGATCACTAACGGTATCGCGAATGACGGCATGAATACAAATCCGCCGGTCCAGATATTCCTCATCAGGTAAGCCGCTGGTCCAAAGAAAACTCCCAACCGCCGCCGGCAGGCCCTGGCCGCCGGGAATCGGTTCCACCTGCGACCATTTCTTGTCCAGCCAGTATAAATCCACCGTACAGGGATTCGACTCCGCATCCACATACTGCCACTGGATCTCAAATCCGCTGGCGGAACGGGACACACCGGTTATTTGAATTGTCGGGTGGGCATTGGCCGGCGAGGTGTAACCCTGGCTAGGCAGCCAGGTATCCTTTAGCCAGTTCCAGCGGTTGGTATAAAAGATTTTGATTTTACCCCTTCGTTCTTCTGTCATCACAAATGGACCCACTCCGCCATTCCATTCCGTCCGGATCGTCATCTCATCCGTTCGATCCTGCAAGGTATAATCGTAATATTCATCCACCATCGCATGGACCTGCTCGATGGTCATATAATGATCCAGGACATCGGCCAGAATGGTTAAAAACCGGTTTCTCAGCGTCGCATCATTCGCAACCCGCACCTGCCATTCGTTACAGTAATTAAACGGATCTCCATGATAATCGACTTCTTTTTCCAGTGGTCCGATCGCGGTTCCCAGCCAGTTAAAGGCCCCCGTTAAATCAAAACATTGCAAACGCCATTTGGCCCCGGGTTCGGCCGGCTTGATTACAAAGAAATTCTGTCCCATCAAATCGTCATTGAAGACCGCCACGTGTACCGCCCAGTTATACAGCCAGGTATCCAGATCGATCAGGGAATTCATCGTGCTGACAATCTGGGCCTCCGGCGTATTCGTCATCTGATCACATAAATCGATGAGCGAATCAAAGGAACCTAATGCATCCCCCTTCTTTTCATACATCTGGGGATACAACCCGGTATCCGCATAATAGCGTAAATCCGCCACATACCCATTGCCGGTCGGCAGGCAACTGGCCTTGTAAACCTCCCCATCGCCATCCATCCCATGCCGCTCCAGCCAGGAGGAGTTCGTCGATTCCGTGGCCAGATACACCCCGTAAAATTCGCCGTTGCGATAGATCCGCACCAGTTCCGTCCCCAGGTTCACCTGGCCGACCTCGCTGAAAATATCATGTACCAGCTTCTGCACCACCGGCACATGCATCGACAGATCCAGCCGGCTCATATCCCGCAGATATTCGTTCTTGTTGAAGGCCAGCTTATAACTCTTTTTGGGATGGACCCGCCAGCCCATTCCCTTCAGGTGCACCCCCACATGGTCATAGACAATTCCTTCCGCCACCAGGGTCGCCTCCTGATAGTCATGGGTCCAGATATTAGCGTATAAATAACTCCAGGTCGAATCCGGCGCAATCAGGAAATACTCCTGCAAATTCCGGTCCGGATTGCCGTCATACACAAAATATGCCCGGTTCGGATTCGGTTCGTAACTATCCGGATAGGTCCAACTGCCGTGGCTATCTGTAACCGCTACCCGATACCGTACCAGCGTTTTCGTGCTTTGCGCCGCGAGGGTCACGCCATATTTGCCATCTCCCGCGGCCAGATCCCCGTGCGTCCCATCGTCATACATCGGTATCGTGGTCGATTCGCTTGCTGTCTGGTACGGTGCGACAAACACCTCATAGGCCAGACTGACTGCCGTTATCGGATAGTCACTGCTCACTTCCGCGATAATCAATACTTCCTCGGTCGAGACAGGACGTTTGGGCAAATGCTTGATATCTTC
>JAKJEP010000279.1:0-2734 GCA_022705365.1 Planctomycetota bacterium
GGCAAGGCCAAAATCCCCGATCTCCCCTATGAACAGCCCGACGGCTCCCCGTATCGCCTGGACACCGATTATTTCGGCAATCAACGCAACGCCGCCAATCCTTTCCCGGGACCCTTTGAATGGTCCGCCGTCAGCCGGCAGGAGCTGAAACTCTGGCCGCTGCCCACAGTGCCATAAAACCCCAAAACCGTATTTTTCCAACTGACAACCGGTGCCGAATTCGGTAAATTATTTTTGTTAAATATTTCATTTTGGCGGAACCGTCAAAAGTCGATATTCTTATCCAAAAAAAGCTCTGGCTGCCGAACAACAAGGGATCGAAGAGCTTTTGACGCTGGCGTCTATGTCGAGGACAGATTGCGACCAGAACGAAGAAGGCGGGCAAAAAGCCCGCTGAAAATCGAAAGCCTGTGAGATAGGCGGGCTAGGAAGTCAGTTCGGCAAGCCACAGGTGGAGCAGTTCGGCAGGGCTGTTCAGATGAAGATGACGCCAGTGGGAAATATCCAGGCAAAGATGAGCCAGAGCCGCGGGGGCCAGCGGCTGGCAGCGGCCGGTGAATTTTGCCACCAGGGTTTCCATCGTGGGATTGTGGCCGACCAGCAGAACGGTGTCTTGCGGGCCGCAAGCTTCCTGAAGGATTTGCAGATAGCCCTCCGGCGCGGCCGAATACAATTCAGGCGAGCATTCCACGGGCGGCGAAGCGGGGCAGTTTTCTGCCACCAGCCGGGCGGTTTCCTGGGCCCGCGACGCAGCGGAGGAAACAATAAAATCAGGCAAGAGGTTTTCACGCAGTAATACACGGCCCATCGCCGCCGCCGCGCGCCGGCCCAGAGGGTCGAGCGTCCGGTCAAAATCGGATTGGCCGGGCTTTTTCGCCCCGGCGTGAGCATGGCGCATCAGCAATAAGGTCTTCATGAGGGTTTACGATATAGAAACGAAAGAAAAAAAGCAAATCGGAAAATGGGCCGCGGCGTAAACGGTCAGGGGCGGAGATTTTTCCAATAGTAGATCAAAGCCCCGATTTGCAGCAAAAAAATCAAAATAAAGACGATGCGGAATTTCCATTTCCGGGTTTTGTGACGAAACACAAGCTGACCGAAAAAGGCGCCCGGTGTACCGCCGGCCAGCGCCAGCCCATGCAGAATCAACTCCGGCACGCGGCCCTGATTTTTAACCGCTCGGGCTTTATCAAAGCCGTACATCAAAAAAGTGATGCCGCTGATGCTGGCCAGATACGATACCAGCAGCGGCACTCGCAGCCGCCCCAACAGCAGAACCGCCAGGACAACCAGGCATAGGGTACTTATCAAATAAAATGGATAAGGGTTATGTTTTGTCATAGATGGAAAAACCTCCCGCCGGCAGCCCCGGCCCTCCCTGCGATACCGCCCGCCGTGGTTCCCTGCCCGCACTGGCAAGTGCAGTTCCTTTGCTCCCGGATGAAAAAATCACTGCCGCTCGACAAGGGGCTTCAAGTTTTTGTTTTCCCGAAACTGCCCGATATACTGCTGGGCCGTGAGCAGATGTTTTTTCATCGCCTCTTCCGCCCGTTGGGGAGCCTTTTCCCGGATGGCATCGTATATTTTCTGGTGTTGTTCGATAATCGCATCATAATCCCCGTGGACGGTGCTGAGCTGGCCGACATAAAACAGCCCGGTCAGCATGGAACTGACCATGGAAAGGATGCAATTACCGCATTCCTGGGCCAGAATATCATGAAATTTCCGGTCGTTAAAACGGAACGCCCGGTCGCTTTCGGTTTCCTTCATGGTTTGAAAGGTACTGGTTAAATTTTCCAGACCCTGGTCCGTGATATTCTGGGCCGCCAGATATGCGATCGTTGGTTCCGTGGCAATACGGGTGAGCATGACCTGATCCAGATCCGCTTTGGTAAAATTGCGGATGATGACGGACAGAAATCGCAGGCTGCTGGAGGGATCAAACTGCTCGACAATCCAGCCGGTTCCCTGTTTCGACTGGACCAGCCCCAGCGTACGCAGGGCTATCAGTGCCTCTCGCAGCGAACGGGTCCCGACACCAAAAATATCGCATAACTCTTTTTCCGACGGTAGTTTATCACCATCCTGCAAATTGCTCTGGCTAATATAGTCCGCCAGCGCCGCCACCAGCCGCTCCGCCCGGTTGGGCATATCCATGATCTGCTTGTAACGAGGATAATACTCGTCGTTTTTTATACCTTCCTGACTCAGAATATCGTGCTCAATGTATTTTGCAGCCATTTTTAACTCTCTATATGCCAATTTTAACCAGAAATCGAGCTATTTTTGGCATTCATTTTGCACACACCGCCTGTATTGTCAATCATTAACTACGTATCTTATTGCTTTTTGTCAAAATGGATAATGTCTTGAAGGAACCCCCAAAAGACAACATAGACATCCAAAAACTCACTCTGGCTTCCCAATAACAAGCGGCCCAAAAGCTTTTGACGCTGGCGTCTGTCTTAACGAAAAGCACGAATTCCTCCGATTTTCCGCCGCCGGCTTCCGGATGAAGTATCGTATAGAGGTGATTACCTTGCAGCTTCCGGCACATTCGCCGCTCTCCGGTTGGCAGGCGGCAATTTACGCTCGCAGTAAAATAAAGTCAGACGCGGCAATGCCGGAGAAAATCGTCCATAATCGCGCTGTTGACCGGATGACTGATATCCCGTTCCGGATGCCATTGCACCGCCAGCAGGAACGGATAATCCGGCTCTTCCACCGCCTCGAT
>JAKJEP010000279.1:2744-4950 GCA_022705365.1 Planctomycetota bacterium
CCGAGCCGGTGAACCGCCTGATGATGAAAACTGTTGACCAGGATTTTCTCCTGCCGCAAACATTGATAGAGCCGGCTTTCCGGATTGACCAGCACCGGATGCCTCTCGGTTTCGGAACCCCGGTGGCTGATGGCATTTTTGCCATCCGGCAGGTGCTGATGCAGGCTGCCCCCGTGGGCGACATTGATCATCTGAATCCCCAGACAGATCCCCAGAATCGCCAGACGGTGTTTTTTCGCCTGTTCGTACAACAGGAATTCAAACCGTTGCCGCCGCGGATGCAGCAGCCGGGTCTCCCGGCGCTGCGGTTCCTGCCACAGGGCCGGATCCAGATCCAGCCCGCCCGTGAAAAGGATCCCGTTCAACTGGTTCAGCAGCCCCTCCAGCAGGACGACATCTTCCACCGGCGGAATCGGAAACGGCATGGCCCCGGCCTGTGCCACATATTCAAAATACCCCGCATCCAGATACGCCCGTTCCGTTCCGTCCTCTGTGACGCAATAATTCATGCTGATGCCGATTTTGGGTTTCATAAGCAAAAAGAATACCATACCGGCAGCAGAATGGAAGAAAAAATCCCCATCAACTGCGGCAAAACCGCTGCTTCCTGCTCTTGCCGCCGCCGGCAGACCCTGGGCCAATATTCTCTATGGCACGGCTGCCTGGTCAAACATCAGCACATACCTTTGCCCCGCCTGGGTGTCAAAACGGATAATATTGGTTGCTTGGTCCAGTTGATACTCGACCGGAAGGTCGCTGGTGATACTTACCCCCTGCCAGCCGCTTCCGCAGAGAATCCGGCAGAGCGACCCTTTCAGGCTCTGGATCGTCGCCTGGCTCACCTTGCCGTCCTTCCAAGCTATATCGACCGCGAACGCACCGCGGGCCTTCAAGCCCGTTACTGACCCGCTCGGCCATTTCGACGGCAACGCCGGCAGCAGACGAATCAGCCCCTGCTGGCTTTGCAGCAGCATCTCCGCCATCGCCGCCGTCGTGCCGAACCCCGCCTCGATCTGGAACAATCGCTTGCCCACATTATACCAGGTCAGCAGGTTCACCACCGTATTCTGCCGCGCCAGCTCAGCCAGATTCCCCACCGCCTCTTCCCCCTGGCCCAGCCGGGCATAAAAACACGCTATATACGGAAAGCTCCAACTGGCATACGCCCCCCGGTTCGCCTCCCGCAACTGCACCGCCTTCCGGGCCGCCTCATACAGCTCCGCCGTCCCCTCCCGGCTGAACTCATCCCCCGGAAACAGCGGATACAAATGGGAAAAATGCCGGTGCGCCGGCTGCTCCGCCAGCGGCTCCGGCCATTCCTTCAGCAGCCCCTCCGCCGTCACCGGATACGGCAGCACCTTATCATGCAGCTCCTGCCACACCGGCCATAGCTCCTGATCCGCCCCCAGCAGCTTCCCCGCCTCCAGCAGATGCCGCATCACCTCCCGCACCAGCGCCGTGTCCATCGTGCAGTGAATGTTATTGACAAATCCGTTCGGCGGCACATTCTCCGGCGAAAATGACGGCGGCGCCACATAGTACCCCTCCGCATTCTTCACCAGAAAATCCTGATAAAACAGCCCCACCTCCTTCAGATACGGATACGCCCGCTCCGCCAGAAACTCCCGGTCCATCGTATATTCATAATGCGTCCAGTAATGCTGTCCCAGCCACGCCGCCGCCCCCGTCCAGAAACCGCCCTCCGCGCTCCAGATATTCGCATCGCCCCCGATCACCCCATAAAACAGGATCCCCCGGCTCCCCGTCATCTGCCGCGCATTGCGCCGCCCCTGCTCCACAATCAGCTCCACCTGCCGGAACAGCGCCAGATTGCATTCGTCCAGATTCGTCGGATTCGCCAGCCACTGGTTCATCTCGATATTCATATCCGTATGCCAGTCCGCATCCCATTCCGGCACCAGCGCCGCATTCCAGATCCCCTGCAAATTCGCCGGCCGCCGCCCCGCCCGGTTGCACGCAATCATCAGATACCGCCCCATCTGAAACACCAGCTCCGCCAGCTCCGGCGAATACTCCCCCTGCCCCGCCCGCGCCAGCAGCGCCTCCGCGTCCGTCGGCTGGTTTTCCCGCGGCTTCTCCAGCACCAGCACCGCCCGGTCCATGAACGACCGGTGCTCCGCCTGATGCCGCTGCAAAATTTCCTCGTACGTTTTATCTTGCAGCCCTTCAATTTTCCTGCGGCAGC
>JAKJEP010000027.1:0-10554 GCA_022705365.1 Planctomycetota bacterium
ATTTGAACCTGCCGCTGGTTTTTCACTGCCCCAACGGCCTGCATGCCCGCTTTATCACCGCCGAAGTGGCTGAATGGATGTACGCCTGCCGCTTTCAGATGATCCGGCTGAGCTACGAGTCCGCCGCTCCCGACAGCCTGGCCCAAACCGCCAGCGACGGCAAAATCACCGACCAGGATTTTGCGGCGGCTGTGACCCACCTTAAAAACGCCGGTTACTCCGTGGGCCAGCTGGAAGCGTATGTCCTGACCGGTCTGCCGGGCCAGTCGATGCGGGAAAATGAGTTATCGGTCCTGGCGGTTCATGACCTGGGCGTTAAAATCAAACTCTGCCAGTATAGTCCCGTCCCCGGTACGCCGCTTTTTGACCTTTCCTGCCGGGAATATGGCGTGAATCCGGAGGAACCGCTGCTGCATAACAATTCCATCCTGCCCTCGCTGGATCAACGGGTGGGTTATAGCGGTTTTCAGCAATTCAAGGAACGGGTTCAGAAACTCAATCAGAATTTGTAAATTATTATATATCATATAATTATAACATTTTTTCGGCAAAAGAAGCCCGGTGGTATCACGGAATTATTTTTTTAGGAAGTTTTCCCTTGCAATAACCGATGATTTGTTATATATAAGCATATATACATGTTTATATATAAGCTCGTTTCAAAGAATAAACAGCTCGTAAGGCAGAAAGAAAAGGAATGGCGTCGGACCTGAAAAGCAAGGCTTATCAGTATGTTCGGGAGAAGATCCTGACGGAGCAATGGCCGGAGGGAAGGTATCTTTCGATGGTGCAGGTGGCCAAGTCGGTGGATATGAGCTACACGCCGGTGCGGGAGGCGATCATTCAGCTGGAGAGCGAGGGGATGGTGGAGAAGATCCCGCGGGTGGGGGTGCGGCCGCGGCGGGTGGACCGGGAAGAAGTGAAACGGTTCTTTGAGATGCGGCTTTATATGGAAAGTGCCTGTTCGGAGCTGGCCATTGAGCGGATTACCGTTGAGGAAATCCGGCTGCTGGAGGGGAATCTCCAGGAACACAAGAAAACCCTGGAGCGAATCAAAGATGCCTGGCAGAAGAAGGCCCAGGAAAATCGTCATATCTATTATATGGATGGCCCGGAGGCGGTTACGCTGCACCAGCTCAATACGGAATTTCACGGGACCCTGATGAAGTCGTCACGCAATCCCTATATGATGGAAATAGTGGATAAGATGAACATGATGACGCGGGTATTGCGGATTCGGGCCATGCTGCCGGGCACCAGCTATACCGATCAGTTGGAACTGGATTACCGGTATCATACCCAGATTTTCCAGGCCCTGGCCCAGCGGGACCCGGCGGAGGCGGTAAAATGGACGCGAAAGCATGTCTCCGACGCGGGGGAGTATCATTTGAAGGTATATGACTGGCTCAAGGCGGTCAATCAGTTAGGTTCGTTTAAGATTTAAAGTTAAAAAAGGAGATTCGGAGAAAATAATGGAAACAAAAGGGAGCCGGTAAAATACTTTTGCAGAGCGATTACCGGCTCTACCATATGGCGGAGATGAACTCCACCACGAAAAATTATAGGGACTTGGATTGGGCATGCAAGAATTTAATTCCTTGCGAATAGTAAGTGCGTGATGTCATGTCTCTCCTGTCAGGTTCATCTCCATACCTCGTTACGATTTAGTTCCTATCGTCTGCATATTGTTCCTGATTTATATAAGTTACTTGACAGATTGAGATATGAAGAAGTTACACGTTTTGCTGGTTTTAGCCGCGTCCATTCACAGCATGGTTTCGTCCGTGCAGGCCTGGGATTTCGCGGCGGAATACTCCGGGACGAGCAATCCCAGCGGCGTCTGGACCTGCGGCATGCTGGACTGGACCGCCGGTGTAGGCCCGCGGTTTCTGGTGTATGAGAATAATCACACCCTGGCAGTACCCGGAACCGGCGAGGTGGTGCAGTTCTGGACCTGGCAAGAAGATATCCATCGAGATGAATATGGCGCGGTGAATCACAACACCACGGATCATATGTTAGATAGTTGGGGATTTTGCTGGAAGGCATACGGGATCAATATTCAGAATGGGGTTACAGCAGGCTATTATTCCACAGTCGCCTTTACGGCCCCGGAGACAGGGGATTATACCTTCGAGGCGGCGTTTGAGAGTATGACGGATGGCAAAGGCACGCAGGTTTGGGTGACGCTGCCGGATTTTTCCGCGCCCTGGAACGCGGTCCTGGATGCCTACGGCGAGGCGAACGTAGTGGCAACCTATAGTAAAACTTTGCCATTGAATGCCGGGGAAACGGTGTATTTTTCCAATTCGCCCGGCAATACCATGGTGGATTTCCGGCTGACGGTGGTGAAGGACGGCATGAATTGCGGCGGGGATTATATCGCCGGTGATTTGAACCGGGATTGTTATGTGAATCTGGAGGATTTTGCCCTGCTCAGCCGGGACTGGCTGCAGTGCAATGATCCGGCCTATGAAATATGTACGGAATTATAAACGATGGAAACCCCAGAAGGATATAAAGCGGATGGAAAAGGAGGTGATGAAACGAACCGCGGAAAGGTATGAGCAGAACGAAAAGTACATGGTGTGATGTGAGAAAACGTACGAAATTTTAGTTTAAGGAGAAAAAACAATGAGAAAGTGTACAGTACTTTTATTGGTATGCCTGACGCTGCCGATGGCGGCCTCTGGCGGTGTGGGGGACAGTTGGAATTTCAATGGACAAATAGCCTTTACCGCCAATCCCAACGGCGCCTGGTCCTATGGCTATGCTCCCGACCCGGAAGTGGGCAATATCGTATTACCCTATACTTTCGGTCTGTTTACGAATGTTTATACCATGGGTGGTGATATCCAGAATAATACCTGGTATGGCTTTAATGCTACCTCGATTCCTGTTCTTTTCCACAATTACAATGCTGATGTAGGTGCCATGGCCGGCTGCCAGGTAGGCAGGACCGCTATGCACCCGGGATACTTTTTGCCTGTTGGCGGCGGCGCTCCGGAGGGAAATTATGCCTGTGTAGCACGCTGGACAGCTCCGGCGGATGAACCGGCTGTAAAGATTCAGGGAGCCTTTTCTCCCGGTTTAACCGGTACCGTATCTGAGTTCATTGTTGTCAATGGCGGTCAAGCCGATGGATATGTGATCATGGAGGTAGCTGGTACAAACAGTGCTCAACCTTTTGAAGAATATGTCGCCGGTATCCAGGCGGGTGATACAATCGATTTTGTCCTAGGTCAGTACGATGTAATCGTTTCCGATACGACGATGCTGGATGCCGTCATCACCAGCGTGAAGTCGATACCGCTTTCTTATTTTAAAGCTCAGGATCCTGACCCAACAGATGGAGCGGTGGAAGTGGCTCCGGGAGCCATCCTATCCTGGTTTGTAAACGATGGTTTGGCTAACCTAACCTATGATATTTATGTGCAGCCGGACCCGAATTTTGACCCGAATGCCAGTCCTACTGAAACTGGTTTACCTGACGACAGCTATGATGCGGATCCGGATCTGATTATGAGCCGGACCTATAGCTGGCGGGTCGATGTAAACGGATATATACAGGATCCAAATCTGCCCTATGATCCTGAGAATCCCTACGATTATCCCATCCATGTGACCGGAGATGTCTGGACGTTTACTACGATCGAGGCGCCCACTCTGGGGCCGGATGGAGAAGTGATCAGTGTGAACCTGCAAGCCTCAGGGGCAGCCGTAGGTACGAACATCGCCGGTGTAGTGCCGGTAGGGAATTGGAACGATTATACCGGGATGACCGGTACAAAGCTCTTCCTGGATAACGATCTGGGTTTCTCAACCTATACCCGGTTCGCCTGCAGCGGCGGCGGGGCCATGTCGGCAGCAGGTACGAATACTGGCAATCCGGGGGATGACGCCCTGCTGAGCGGCCATATTTATGTGGCTTCTACTACAATGAGCGGCACCTTTACGGATATCCCGTATGCCGCGTATGACCTGTATGTCTATTTCAACAGCGGGGCCGTGACCAATACCCAGACCTTCACCATTCGCGGTACGTCGAACACTTTGCTGGGTTATGATGAGATGGGAACAGATACCGCTCTGGTGGAATCACAGAATGGCACGGTTAACGGCAATTATGTGGTATTTAAGGATCTGACGTCCCCGGATGTGACGATTGACGCGACCCCGAGAGCCGGTCTCCCTTCCGGTTATGCGTACCTGAACGGTTTCCAGATTGTCTCAAGCTGGAATCCGCAGCCGGCGGATGAAAAACAGAATGTCAGATCGAGCGTAACGCTGACCTGGCTCAATCCGATCACGGATATTGCCGATGTAGAGTATGATTTGTATCTCAAGCAGGGCGATTCGAGTTTTGGTGATCCCATCACTCTGACAACCGCCAGCTATGATCCGGAACCCGATCTGGAAAATAATAGTGTTTACTACTGGCAGGTGGTCATGAGCGGCTATACGCAGGACCCGAATCTGGCCTATAATCCGGGCAATCCCTTTGATTATCCGGTCACCCGGACCAGCCCGGTTTGGTCCTTCACCGTTGCCGGCAAGGCCGCCGAACCTATTCCGGCCAATGGCGCGATTGAGGTGGATCCTAACGCGATTTTGGAGTGGCAGGGTCTGGTAGGATATCAGCATGATGTGTACTTTGGTACGGATGCCGAAGCGGTAGCCAATGCGGACATTAATGATCTCACTGGTATCTATCTGGGCCGGCAGGCAGAGGAAGCGGTTACCTTTGATCCCTATGGTTTGACGGATATGGACTGGGGGACCACTTACTACTGGCGGATCGATGAGGTGATCCCGGGAACCCCGGATACCATCTTAGTCGGCGATGTCTGGTCCTTTACCATTATCGTGCCGCAATGCCCAACACCGCTGCGCGGGGATACCAATGACGACTGCATCAACGATATGCAGGATTTGGTCAATATCGCCCAGAGCTGGCTGACGTGCAGCCTGGTGCCGGCGGAATCCTGTCCTTTTTAAGGAAGCCGGATGATAAAAATCCCAACTGAAATGTATCATGCGTAATGAAAATGTGAAATTTTTAAAATGATAAACCTAGTAAGTTTGACGGAGCGATAAACAGGCTGCGTCAAACGGAGGAAACATAAGATGAGTAAGATGATAATGAAAAGTATGATTGTCCTTGCGGTGGTCCTGTTGCTGGGATCAACGGCAATGGCAGCAGATGTAATCAGTGTTAATTTACAGGGAACCGGTGCCGCGGTTGGAACCCAAACCGCCGGCGCAGAGCCGGCCGGGAACTGGAACGACTATACAGGCACGTCCGGGTCCATGGCTTTGGTGGACGATGATGACGCTGCCACAACTGCTTCGTTTGCATTTTCCAGTTCGGGCGACGCCACTGCATGGGCCGGTGGAGCTGACATTCCCGGTGATCCGGGCAGCTCCGCGATGCTGACCGGCCATATCTATGCAGCAGCCGGGACTACTCTAAGTGGTGCTTTCACCGGGATTCCCTATGCGAAGTATGATCTCTATGTCTATTACAGCAGCTCGGCGGTAACGAATACCCAGACTTTTACCCTTCGGGGCACAGCAACGTCCCTGAACGGCTATGAGGTCGCCGGGACAGATACCGCTTTAGTGGAATCGGATGGTACCATCAATGGAAACTATGTGGTCTTCCGGGGTTTGACGGCTGCCAATGTAACGGTGGATGCCACGGCTGCTGCCGGTTTTGTTTACATGAATGGTTTCCAGATCGTGGTCTATACGCCGAAATTGGCGTTGCCATCTCCCTGGAATGGAAAAACGAACGTTGATCCCGAGGTAACCCTGACCTGGGTAAGACCTTTTGAAGCGACGAATGTCACCTATGATGTATATTTACAGACAAATACGAATTTTGTGACTCCGGTCGCTTCCGGCCAGACTCCGGAGAGCTATAATCCGGATCCGGATCTGGAGTATAGTAGAACCTATTATTGGCGGGTGGATACACATGCTGCCGGTCTGGATATTACCGGCGCTACGTGGACCTTTACTACCATGGACGCGCCTGCATCCTACATTGAAGGGGGTGTGATTAGTGTGAATTTTTATGACGATCCTGAGGGTGTGCCGGTTGGCGCTAATGAAGCCGGCGTGGTGCAGGTAGGAAACTGGACTGACTGGAATATCAAAGCCACTGCCGCTATGTCCGCCTTGAAAAACGAGCAGGGCAACCCGACAACGGCCGGCGGAACCATCGCTGGCGGGGCTGATTCGTATGCGGTTGCTAACGGTATGGGTAATCCGGGTGATTATGCCCTGATAGCTAGTCATTGGTATACAGCCGGGAGTAGTACCGTCGCACTTACGGGTATTCCGTATGCCGCCTATGACCTGTATGTGTACTATAATGCCTTGGTAAATACACAGTCCTACACTATTCGCGGCACCTCGAATTCCTTGATCGGTTTTGATGACGGAACCGCGGACACGGCTTTTGTGGATTCGCAGAATGGCACGGTGGCTGGCAATTATGTCTTATTCAAGGGTTTAACAGCCTCGGATATAACGATTGACGCCAGCCCGGTTGCCAGTGCCTATTCGTACTTCAACGGTTTCCAGATTGTTCAAGTTTGGGATCATGATCCGGCGACCGGTGAAACAGACGTGAGCAAGGACGCGATTCTGACCTGGGGCAATCCCTTTGATGTGATGGACAGTACCTATGATGTGTATCTGCAGAAAGACACTCCGGATTTTGGCGCGGCGGCCGTTATGGGCCTGGGGGTTACGAGCTATGACCCGGATCCCGATCTGGAAGAAAATAATACCCGGTACTACTGGCAGGTGGTAATTCATGCTATGGGCCCCAATCCGGAGTCTCCGGATCCCAATAATCCGGTGTATGATGTGCCGGTGGATATTCCCAGCCCCGTCTGGTACTTCAACACGGCAGCCCGGGCCATCAATCCCAATCCGGCCAACGGCGCGGTCGAAGTGCATCCCAATGCGATTCTGCACTGGAGCGGCTTGACCGGTCTGAAGCACGATGTGTATTTCGGCACCGATGCCGCCGCGGTGGCCAATGCCGATATCAACACGGCCGGTATCTATCAGGGCCGGCAGGACGTGGCGGCTACCAGCTTTGATCCGTATGGTACGGTCTGGATGGACTGGTCCACTACCTACTACTGGCGGATCGATGAAGTGGATGAAGCCACGGAACCGGATACCATTAACGCCGGCTATGTCTGGTCCTTTACCACCATCGTGCCGACCTGTCCGGTACCGCCGATTGGCGATGTCAACAACGACTGCCTGGTTACGCTGGAGGACCTGGCGGAACTGGCGGCGGACTGGTACACCTGCGGCCGCGTGCCGGTGGAATCCTGCCCGTTTTAACGGACAGAGAATGTGATGTTTCGCGAAACTCGCACGGCTGGCGGCCCATGATGGTTTCCAGCCGTGCGAGGGACGCAGGAGTGTATAAAACTCCTGGTAAAAAAAGAAAGGCGGTGATGCGGTAAAGAAAAGTTGAGGAAGAAATGTGTGTGTTTTTAGTGTTTTTGGTTTTGTTTTTTTAATTGGTTTGGCAAAGTCGTGTGAACTTTGTCCAACGGAGGAAAATGAAAATGAAAATGAAGAGATGTATGGTTTTGTTTCTATTGATTGTTTTGTCAAGTGGAGTAGCTTCGGCAGCTATCAACGACACCTGGAATCTTTCCGATGAGTACACTGGTACCGTCAATCCGGATGGCGTCTGGTTGTATGGCATGCTGGACTTTACCTACGGTGTACCGCAGTTTCTGGTGTATGAGAATAATCACACCCTAGTATCCGGAACCGGCGAGGTGGTCCAGTTTTGGGCCTGGCTCCAAGATATCGATCGGGATCAATATGGCGCGGTGAATCACAATACCTCCGATCATGACGTAGCTAGCTGGGGCTTTCACTGGAAAGCAAACGGGATCAACATCCAAAGCGGTGGTTATGCTGCTACTTATTCCAGTGTCGCTTTTGTCGCTCCCGAAACAGGGCAGTATCAATTTGATGCTGCTTTTGAAAGCATGACGGACGGCAAAGGTACTACGGTTTGGTTCACAATGCCTGATTTTTCCGCACCCTGGAGCGCGGCATTGGATGCTTATGGCGGGGCCAATGTGGTCGCCCCTTTTAACGGTACCGTGGCTTTAAATGCCGGTGAAACCGTTTATTTCTCCAATTCGCCCGGTAGTACGATGGTTGATTTTAGTTGTGTAGTTACGCAAGTTCCCGAACCGCTGACGATGAGCCTGCTGGCTATCGGCGGCCTGGCGCTGGTTCGTCGGCGTCGCTAAGAATTAATAACCGTTTCGTATCCTTCAGGATATGAGTATGGGGCAGGCCAAAAAAACCTGCCCCAAATTTTTCTACTATATAAAGGTTTTCAGTATGATTGACAGCACGTTCCGGTACCTTCTGACTAGTATGATCATCCTGGCAGCCATGACGGGATTGGCGGGGGCGGAAACGCCCGGTATCGTCATCAACGAATTCATGGCCGCCAACGACAGCACCATCGCCGACGGTAACGGACAATATTCCGACTGGATCGAGCTGTACAATAACTCCGGTGCCGCGGTGGACCTGACCGGCTGGTTCCTGACCGATGATCCGGATGATTTAACCCGTTGGCCGTTTCCCGCCGGTGTAACGCTGGACGCCGGTGAATATCTGCTCCTCTTTGCCTCCGGGCAGACCGCGTATCCTTATCTCGATTCCCACGGCTATTATCATACCAATTTTAAACTGGATAAGGACGGGGAGTATCTGGCCCTGGTGGAAAGCGACGGGCTGACTGTTGCGGATGAGTTCGCCCCCGAATTCCCGGTGCAAACAGATGATGTCTCCTACGGCCGGTGTTCCTTCCCGCCCGCCGAGCCGGTGTGGACCTATCTCGATAACCCTACCCCCGGCGCCTCCAACCAGCCGGCCTGCACCGTGCAGGGCTGGCATGCCCCGCTCTTTTCCCATACGCCGGGCGCCTTTGTCGAACCCTTTTCGCTGACGCTGACCACCACCGATCCCGACGCGGATATTCATTACACTCTCGACGGCTCCATGCCGACCGAAACGTCCGCGCTCTATACCGCAGCCATTCCCATCAGTCTGACCACGATGGTGCAGGCCCGCCTCTACAGCCCGACCCTGCCCGCCGGCGGCGAGGTGGTGAGCAACGCCTATCTGGCTCTGGATGCGGATGTGCTGGATTTCAGCTCCAATCTGCCCATCGTTCTGATCGATACCTTCGGTGCGGTATTGGATCCCCAGGTTCCCTTGTCTTTTACCTATCAAATGGCCTCTACCGTTTTTATCGATACCTCCGGCAATGGACGGGCCGATATAGCAACGGATCCAACCGATTTTGCCGGCCGGATCGGTATCCGGATTCGCGGCAACAGTTCTCCCGGACTCTTTGCCAAGCAGCAGTATGCCGTCGAGACATGGGATGAGTTCAACGAAGATAAAAAAGTCTCCATCCTCGGCTTTCCCCGTGAATCAGACTGGATTCTCAACGGTCCCTATTCCGACAAAACCCTGATGCGGAACTATCTGTCCTATATGTGGAGCAATCGGATCGGCCGCTACGCCGTGCGAACCCGTTTCGTCGAGGTGTTTCTCAATACCTCCGGCAGCGGCATAATATCCGCCGCCAACTACGACGGCCTGTACGTGTTCATGGAAAAAATCAAACGGGATGACGACCGTGTGAACATCCAGAAACTGGAACCGGCCGATAACAGCGAACCGGAAATCTCCGGCGGTTATATCCTCAAACGGGACTGGGAAGGTGCTCATTTTTATACCAGCCTGGGGGTACCGCTGTTATACGAAGAACCCAAACCGGAAACTATTACCCCTCAGCAGGCCGCCTGGATCAAAAACTATTACGACAGCTTTGAAACCGTTTTGCACAGCGCGAACTTCACCGATCCGGTGAACGGCTACGCGAAATATATCGATACCGATGCCTTTATCGACAATAATCTGCTGGTCGAATTAACCCGAAATCTGGACGGCTTCCGCGCCAGCTACTATATGCATAAGGACCGCGGCGGCAAGCTCAATCCCGGTCCGATCTGGGATTATAATGTTGCTCTCGGCAACGCCGACTGGGAAAACCGCGCTGATTACCTGCCGGAAGGATGGCGGGTACTCTACGATACCCCCTATAGCGAACGTCAGTGGTATCCGCGTCTGTTCGAGGACCCGGAATTCCGGCAAAAATGGGATGATCGATGGGTCGAGCTGCGAAAGGATTTGCTTTCGACCGACCGGCTCATGGCCGATATCGATGATGCCGCCGCCCTGCTCCAGGAAGCCCAGGTCCGCAATTTCGCCCGCTGGCCCGTGCTGGGGACCTATGTGGCTTTCAATCCGCCCGGTTACCAGCAGCGCGATACCTACGAAAAAGAAGTCAACTGGCTGAAGGATTGGGTCCGGACCCGCGTTACCTGGATCGACAACCATATCACCCGCCCGGTCTTCAACCAAAACGGCGGCCGGGTCTATAGCGGTTATATCCTGACCATGTCTCTTCCCGAA
>JAKJEP010000027.1:10564-16737 GCA_022705365.1 Planctomycetota bacterium
GATCTACTATACCCTCGACGGCTCCGATCCCCGCCTGCCCGACGGCAGCCTTTCCCCCGCTGCCCTGGCGTATATCGAAACCGGCCCTCTCACCCTGGCAGCCAACACCCATATCATCGCCCGCATCCAAAACGGAAATTACTGGAGTATCTTCAACGAGGCCCGCTTCAGCATCGGACCCCTGATCTATATTAATGAATTCATGGCCGACAACACCGCCACCCTCGAAGATCCCGAGGAACCGGGCGAATTTCCCGACTGGATCGAATTATACAACCTTTCGCCGGAGCCGGCCGATTTAACCGGCATGTATCTGACCGACAATCTCGCTGAGCCGAACAAATACCAGATCCCCGCCGGCCTGGCCATCCCCGCCGGCGGCTATCTGATTTTCTGGCTCGACGACGACGGCACCCAGGGCCCCACCCATACCAATTTCAACCTGAGCGCCGGCGGCGAGCAGATTGCCCTGATCGACAGCGACGGCATCACGGTGATCGATTCCCTTACCTTTGGCCCCCAAACCTCGGATGTCTCCTATGGCCGCATCCCCGACGGCGGCAAATCCTGGAAATTTCTTACTCAATCCAGTCCCGGCAGTACAAATTATTATCCGAACAGCGGTAGCAATACCATCAGTGTAAATCTGGCGAGGAACGATTTTCCGGCTGCGTTTGTGGGCGATAATGAAGCCGGTGTGGTGCGGGTAGGAAACTGGAATGAGTTAAATCTCTCGAACGGCACCATGCTCTCCAACTTGAAAGACGATCTGGGCGCGGCGACTACGGCCCAGGTGGAATCCCTCAATCCGTATGATTTGTATGGTGCGATTCCCATCAACATGGGCAATGCCGGTGATAATGGCCTGTTGTTAGGGCATCTCTATAGGCCGCAGGGAATGACGTCCGTCGCCTTTACCGGTATCCCGTATGCCGAGTATGACCTGTATGTGTACTATAACGCCAATCAGACTGGTACTATATCGTTCACGATTTGCGGTACTACGAATTCTTTGATCGGTTTAGATATAGCGGGTGCGGATTCCGCTTTCGTGGAATCCGATGGTGTGATCAATGGCAATTATGTGGTGTTCCGGGGTCTGACGGCCTCCGATGTGACGATTGATGCCATGCCGGGCACCAACTATTATTCCTATATGAACGGTTTTCAGGTGGTCAGCACCCGGCCCGGCTCCGTCATTCATGCCTGGAATCCCACCCCCGCCAGGGGCACCCTTGACGTTCCTCCCGCCCTGTTTCTGTTCTGGCAATCGTTTGACAACCTCCCGCACGATGTCTATTTCGGCACCGACCCCGACGAAGTCGCCCAGGCCGATGTCCATACCGCCGGTATCTACCAGGGCCGCCAGCCGGCCGGCCAAACAACCTTCGATCCGTTCGGTGCCAGCCCGATGGCCTGGGATACCACCTATTACTGGCGCATCGACGGCGTGGATGAAAGCACAAGTCCGGCAACTATTATCCCCGGCACCCTCTGGTCCTTTACCACGTTTACGCCCCTGTGCCTGAATCCGCCCCGCGGCGATACCAATGATGACTGCCTGGTCAACCTGGAAGACCTCCTCAATCTGGCCGAAGACTGGCTTTCCTGCGGTATCATTCCTCCCGGCGCCTGCCCATTCTAAGCCGCAGCCGCCTGGCAATGATCTGGCATATGCGGCTCTTTTAACGCGACCGGCCGCCGGAACGACCCGAACCGCCGCGGCTCCCGTGCGATATACCGCTGCTTGTCGGCCGGCTGCTTCGGGCGGCGGACATACCCCGGGATGAGGAGAGGCTGCGGCTGCGACTGGGGGCGGCGAAACTGCGACTACTGCGACTGGGGGCGGCGAAACTGCGACTGCTGCCGCCGCGGGAGGAGCTGCGCAGGCTCGGCTTCGCTTGGTAATCCGGCCGGTTGGAAAGCCCGGCGATCGTACGCGGACTGCTTCTGACGGGTTGAGAAACCTGCCTTTGGCGATTATAGGTGGGCCGCTCATTGCGGACCTGCGTTCCGCGGTTTATGGTCCTGGGTGTGTCGATGCGGCGATTCTCACTTGGCTGGGAGGTTCTCCTCGTCAGACCGGTGTTGTTTTTGCCGCTTCTCAGCGAATTCGGCCGGTTCTCATAGATTTTTCGGGGGGACGAACTGCCGTCCCGCTGCTGCACCTGCATAACGCCTTTACTGTCCCGTTTCATCCCCAGGGAATAGGTACTGTCTTTCCGCATTCCCGGACGGCCGTCGCGGCCGCCGGAATGCGCATCGCGCGCATAAAAACCGCGGTCATGACCCCGGTCGTGATCCCGGTACCCTCCCCTGTAGTGGTGGTCGCCATAGTGATGGTCGCCATAGTGATGCCGCGGATAGATCCGGCGGGCACAATCCCGGCCCGAATAACCCAGATAAATATAGAGGCCGCTATAGTAGGAGGGGTAGCAGGGCCAGCCGCACGCAAAATACGTGCTGTAATAGCTCCGGTAATAAGTCGGCCAGTAGCGGACATAATAGGGTTCATAATAATACGTCACCGTACTATACCCCGGAGTGTCATAATAATAGTTGGTGTTGTAATAATATTCGTTGTAGGTGTTAGAACTCGAAGTGTCCTCTGCGGTTCCATAGGCCGGATAGCCGGCGTTCTGGCTGGTCGGCTGCAGGGCCGAAGGCGCCTGGACCGAAACCGCTTCGCTGCCGGCCGGGGATGCCTGGGCCTGATCCTCGGCCAGCTCTTCTTCTGCCGCATTCTCCGCGGCATTTTTATAGAATTCACTTGCCTGCCGATAGGATTCAAAATAGACGGCCGATTTGGCCATCTCCCCTTTCAGCTCAGCCAGGGAAGTCCGGATGGTTTCCGGCAGCGGCGGCTGGGAAGGGGCCGAATCATACCAGGCAAACAATTGCCCGGCTGTCCGCAAAATAAACGGGTGATCGGGTCTTTGTTTGGCGGCCAGAACCACATTGGTCAGCGCCAGCGGCATATTCCCCCGTTCCGCTTCCATATACGCCAGCACGCCCCAGGCCAGCCCGTTGGCGGGATCCACGCTTACCAGTTGCTGGGCGGCATAATTGGCGGTATGCGGTACCTCCAATTCCACCATTCGCTCCAGATAGGCCTGATTGATTTGGGTGCTTTCCGGCTCTGCCTTCATCCCCTGTGAATAAGCGGCCATGGCCTCTTCGGGCGTTTTGGCCAGCCGGATGGCCAAAACAGCCTCCTCCGCCGACATTTTCGGTGCTGATACGACCACCGGAGTTGCTTCGAGCGTAGTTTTCGGTTCCTGTACTGCCACTACAGCAGCCGATTCGGCAGGCCCAGCCACTTGAGCGTCAGCCACAGAAAATGCCATAAAGCCAATAATGATAATAAGATATATGTTTTTCATACGAACCTCCAATTCTTTATATTACTTCCTTTCCTCCATATGTTGATTTAATCTGCAACCTGTTCTATTATAGACCCTACTTCCCAGGGCAGGTTAGTCAACAAATATCTTTCCGAAAATATGCACAATAAATCTTTTTACCTGTTCCCCCGGAATGGGTATAATATTTTTACCCAACCAGATGTCCGGTGAAAAAAGAGCTTTTCCTCCCCCCATGAGCTTGCGGGTCACCCCGACCCGTCGCCGGACATCACCCTTTTCCAGGCGGTGCAGCAGGAAGCTTCTCGGCGGGCGGGAAATATTTTGACCTCCGTTCCGAGCGAAGTTATGATACGGCCTGCGAGATACGGCAAAAATCTTGTCAGTGAAGAGCGGTGAATCTGGCTGGCAATTCGATCCGGTTTTTACAAGGAGTCTGGTATGTCTTCGGAAACAAGTTCCAGGTCCGGCATGAAATATTTTTTACTGCTGGTGATTTTTGTGGCGACCGCGGCGGTAACGTTTGCGGTGTTTCTGCTGCTGGAGAATGTGCGGCAGCGGAAGCAGGAGGCCCGGCAGTATTATTTCCCGGTAGCGGAGCTTGATGAGAATACGCTGGACCCGGAGGTATGGGGGAAGAATTTTCCCTTTCAGTATGACAGCTACCGCCGGACGGTGGATATCGAGCGGACCAAACACGGCGGCAGCGAGGCGTTCGGCAAGCTGGAGGCGGACCCGCGCTGGGTGACGCTGTTTAAGGGCTATGCCTTCGGGGTGGATTACCGGGAAGAGCGGGGTCATGCGTATATGCTGTCAGATCAGGATGAGACCCGGCGGGTCACTGAGTTCAAACAGCCGGGAGCGTGTCTGCATTGCCATTCGTCGGTGATCCCGGCGTACCGGCAGGCGGGCAAGGAGGCGGGGATTCCGGATGACCAGCCGCAGCAGCAGATTATGGCGGGTTTTGAGGCGGTGTGCGCGATGCCGTATGCGGAGGCGCGGAAGCTGGTGAGCCATCCGATTACGTGCCTGGACTGCCATGATCCGGCGACCATGCAGTTGCGGGTAACGCGGCCGGGCTTTATCAACGGGATCCGGGCACTGGCGAATAGTGATACTCCCCTGCCGCAGTTTGCCAGCATCGAGCGGTGGCGGAAGGAGCGGAAGGGTGAATACGACGCCAATACCATGGCCAGCCGGCAGGAAATGCGGTCGTTTGTATGCGGGCAGTGCCATGTGGAATATTATTTCAAAGGGGAGAAGAAGACGGTGACCTATCCCTGGCACAACGGGCTGAAAGTGGAGCAGAGCGAGAAGTATTATGATGCGGCGCAGTTCAAGGACTGGGCGCATCAGCTCAGCGGGGCGCCGCTGCTGAAGGCCCAGCATCCGGAATTTGAGCTGTGGAACCAGGGGATCCATGCCCGCAGCGGGGTGGCCTGCGCTGATTGCCATATGCCTTATACGCGGGTGGGGGCGGTAAAGGTGAGCGACCATCATGTGCGCAGCCCGCTGCTGAATGTGAACCGGGCCTGTCAAACCTGTCACCATTTTGAGGAGGCGGAGATGAAGGCCCGGGTGGAGGCGATCCAGGACAGGACGGCGGCCCTGCTCAGCCAGGCGGAAGATGCGGTCCTCGATTTGATCGCGGCCATCGAAGCGGCGCAGAAAGCCGGGGCCGGCGAGGAACAACTGGCGGCGGCGCGGGATTTTCACCGCAAGGCCTTCTGGCGGCTGGATTATATCTCGGCCGAGAATTCCATGGGCTTTCATGCCCCGCAGGAGTCCGCGCGGATTCTGGCGGAGACGATTGACCTGGCGCGGCAGGGTCAGGTGCATATTCTGGAGACGGTCCGGGCGAAGGAGTAACGCAGGCAAGGAGAAATCCGGCTCACCACGAATTGTTGGGTGATGAGGCGGTTTGGTGGTGGATTCGGCCGGGTGGCAGAACCAGGCAAGCCCGCCCTGCCTGAAAGTTTAACATCCTTCTATGGCGGTTATGGTTCCGGCGGCGGCGCCGGCACGCAGGGTTTTGATCTGCTGGTATTCCGGGCTGTGGTACCAGTCTTTGGCCTGCTGGAGGGAAGGAAATTCGATGAGCACTACCCTTCGGGGCTGGTCGGATCCTTCGAGCATAACGGTTTCCCCGCCGCGGGCCAGATATTTGCCGCCATAGTGTTTTATAATACGCGGGACTTCCTTGAGATATTCCCGGAACCGGTCCCAATCCGTTACCTCTACCTGGACAATGACATAGGCGGCCACGAAGTTGCTCCTTTTAATCAGTTATCAAAAACGAACAGCCATTCAAAACATCCAGGAAGCAGGATATAGCAAAGATGGTGAGAAAGGCAAGTGGGATTTGGGGATGCGGATGGTTTTTATTAAAGCAGTTGGGAGAGGAATGTGCGGGCCGGGACGATGAGGGGGGAGCCGGGGGATTGGAAACAGGAGGCATCCACGTAATCGGTATCGAGCACCACCTGGAAGGCCAGGGGTACTTTTAGCTGGTTCTGGTAATATCGCAGGGCGGGGCTGATTTTGGTATCGGCGGATTTGGCCTCCACGAGAAACCAGGGTTTGCCGTCTTGGGTAACGATAAAGTCCACTTCTTTCTGTTCTTTGTCGCGGAGGTATCCCAGGTGGAACTCGCCCAGTCCCAGGTCGGTCCAGCCTTCCACTGCCTTGAGGAGGTGGCAGGCGATAAAGGTTTCGGCTCGGGCGCCGGGGTCTTCGATCAGGGACCAGTCACGCAGGAACCACTTGGGTTCTTTGCGGAGCGAACGGGAGACGTTTTTATACCACGGTCGG
>JAKJEP010000280.1 GCA_022705365.1 Planctomycetota bacterium
CCAGCAGCAGTGGGCCGGGCACCTGGGCGACCTGGATTTCCGCTGGATCGATTACCTGCGAACCGTGGGAATGGAACTGCTCTGGGAGGATGCTGGCTGGTCCGCCTCGAAACGCTGGGGGGAGGCCAATATGGAAGGGCCGGATTTCGCCCTGACCAACCGCTATCTGCCCAAGCTGGGCATGAAGCTGATTGTCTGGATTCCCGGCCATCAGGATCCGGGCCTGATCGATACCAAGGTCGGTTCCTGGGGCAACTTCCAGCGGCGGACCGACGGTATGGGATTTAGCGCCGCTCTTGATAAAACGTTCCGGAAGGATACCGAACACTTCCTGAATGCCAATACCCGCTGTTCCTTTCATACCTGCTCCGGCGGCAGCCGCTATGCCCATACCTTTGAGGTGCAGCGCTATACGGACGTCAACTATGATACCGACGGGCCAGGCAGCAACATCACCAATGCCTATTTCTCCTATCTGGAAACCCCCGACAAATGGTTCGACAATCTCTGCTGCTATCAGGGCGGCAAAGGGGTCAACTACCAGCCGGATATCGGCCGGCGCTACCTGACCCAGGTACCCAAATGGGGACTATATATTGATGAAACCGGCCTGGAAGGCATGCGCCAGATCGCAGACATTTATCACTACCTGCTGCAGGAGGGTGTGGCGGGCCGCTGGTCGTATATCACCCATCCACTCATCCAGGGCGATGAGGAATTCCATTATTGCCAGCGCATCAGCTACGACCGAACCAAATCCATCATCATTTTTAAGCATCGGGCCGAAAATGAAGTGACGATCTATCCTCGCGGCCTCCTGCCCAAAGAAGAATATACCCTCGATTTTGATTCCATCAAAGTCTCCAGCGTGGTAACCGGCGCCGACCTGATGAAAAACGGCATTATCATCCGCAAACAGCAGCCGGAAGAATTGATTTATCTGAATCTGCCCAATCATCCGGGCAGCCGGCGGGACCACGTTGTTCCCGGCGCCCCCACCCGCATCTACAAACAGCGGGAGAACAACATCGGTTACAACGGCACCGCCCTGTACTGGTCGCCCGGTTCCGACAACAACTGGATCAGCTATTACGAAGTCCAGCGGGACGGCGTCGTTTTGGGGAAAGTCAGTACCGGTACATTCTACTTTGATTATTCCCCCGGCTGGAACCCCAAGGCCGATTACCAGGTGCGCACCGTCGATGGCGACGGCAACGTCAGCGACTGGAAATCCGCCCAGCCGCTACGGGATGAGCCGCTGGCCGTTTCGGTCCTGGGCGGCCACTTCGCCGAGGCCGGCCGCGACGGCTGGTCCGCGGAAATCACTGCCGGAGAAAACACCTATGAACCGATGACCTGGATACCGCCGGCCAATCGGCCCTCCATGGATATGGGTGGTACCACGATTCAGCCCGGCGGAGCCGAAGGCTACTGGCAGGCGGCAGAAACCGCCCGCGTTCGCAAATGGACCGCCGCTAAGGCCGGCACCGTGCGGGTAATTGGCCGGGCCATCAAGGAGTTCTACCATATCGAACAGGGCCAGCCGCTGAAGGTCCGCATCCTCCAGAATGACAAACAGGTCTGGCCCGAGCAGGACTGGGCCGTCGTACCGCTCAATGACCGCACCGGCATCACCCATAACCTCATTCTCAACGTCGCCCAGGGCGATCAACTGCGTTTTGTTCTGGCCCCAGGGACTGAACCGGAAAATGACATCCTGGTCTGGATGCCCAATATCGAATACCTCGAGGAAAACGTTGCCTACCCCTCCGTCATTGTTCGCATCCTCTGCGGAGCGAAGGAAGCCTATACCGACCGGAATGGCAATGTCTGGTCGGAAGATAGATACTTCGAAGATGGCTCCCGGGTCAAGTCTGATGCGGTCCTAACCGCCGGTATTCCCGCCCTGGACGATAATAAGCTCTATCAGTACGGCCGGGAAGGCAAGGACTTCACCTATTCAATCCCCGTACCCGCCGGGCTGTATTGTCTGCGGCTGAAGTTCGCGGAAAACGAATACGAAAACTTCTTTGAACGGCCCTTCAATCTGTCCATCAACGGCAAACAGGTCCTCCGCAACTTCGACATCTGCCACGCCGCCCGCGGTCCCCGCCGCTCCTACGACCGGTTATTCCGTTATCTGGTCCCCAACGGGGATGGGCGAATCGTCCTGCACTTCACCGAAGGCTGGGAGCCGCTGATGGAATCCGGCAAGGCGCTGGTCCAGGCGATTGAACTGACCCCGGAGATCAAACCCGCCATCCGCATTAACGCCGGATCGGACACTCCGTTTGTGGACTGGAACAGCTATACTTGGAGCGGCGACGCCCATTATGAAGGCGGCAGTGTCATTACCTCCGATAAACTCGTGGAACATGCCTCCCCCACCCTCTACGATCAGAGCCTGTACCAGACCGCCCGGACCGGCAAGACGCTGCGTTATGCCTTTGCCGTTACGCCGGGCTTATACAACGTCCACCTGAAATTCGCGGAACTCTGGCTCTCTGAGCCGGGCCAGCGGCCGATGGACATCGCCATCAACGGCCGCACCCTCTGGTCCGCCTGGGACCCGGCTACCGCCGCCAACAAGATTGCCCGGGCCGCCGAAATCCGGGCCCAGGATATCACTCCCAATGCCGACGGCCAGATTACCATCCAGATTACCGCCTCCGGCAGCAACGACGCCATATTGCAGGGAATCGAGATCGAATAAGGTACTAGCCGCACGGCAGATCGACGCGAGCGTTTTACCCTATCGACGCTCACGCTGTTCGCTTCGTCTGCGGCGAGAAAGGTAACATTAATCATCCCCCGGCTTATCGGGTGAGGGTGACTGAGATCTTTCTCCAGCAACTCCTGTAATTGCCGGGTGCTGGCCGCCTGCCAATGGCGTGAAACCGAGCTTCTCTGGATCCCGTACCCTTCACACAAATCGCCAATCACGCCTTCGTAATCCCGCGTCGAGACCCGCCGCAGGATCTTCTCCTGCACCGCCCGGGCCATCCGCTGCGGATGCCGGAAGGCATGGTATCTTCGCAAGGGGATTTCCCCGCCATTTTTCGAGCGGACGCGGGGCTTCTCGATGGCCACCTTGCGGCCCATAAACACGGTATGGCCCTCTTCTTTACCCCACCGATACCCCGGCAATTGCTCGTTGTGCAACCCCTTGGGGCCGGCTACCTGCTCCACTTCGTCGTCGATCATCGCCTTCATCATCAGCAACCCGGTCTGACAGGCCATCTGCTCGATGGAATCGGCCACCTCCGTCAACAGGGAATCCATCGGCAGGATCATCTGAAAGGTCGTCCGCCCCGGCCCCACCTCTACTTTGGCTACCTGCTCATCCAATTTCTGCAATTTCCTTCTGGAACGATTCGTCTTTTTCTGATACGCTTTTCTCATCATGTGGATCCTTTCTAGGATAACCTGTTTTTGATATTACATTACTTCAAGTTACCCAAGCCACATGATCTTTCAATCATCTTTCAACGACATTCGGGACAACCTCAATATTTCCCGGTGAAAGTACGACATCTCTTTTTAGATACCATCAGGGAGCGATGGAATTTCTTAAACGAAGAGGATTCGGATTTCAAAATACACAAAAAATCAGGATCGAAAATTGTTAGGAAAATCATATTAAAGAACAGAATATTATGCGCAAATATTTTCTCAAGATTGCTCTTGTTTTGCTTTGGAGATTAGCGACTAGAAGAACGCCTTTTCTTGGACCGATTATGGAGCAGAAGAATATTGAAAAACAAATACAGCATCTTCTTGCAAAAGTTAAGCGTAACTGAGGAAATAGTATAAAAATCATGCTGGCAGGAATCGTAGTGAACTTACTTTGTTGAATAGAATGGAGCACGATGGAAAATGGATTCCTGCATGCGTAGGAATGAAAAGAAGAAACCTGGATTCCTGCTTGCGCAGGAATGACCAGCGGGCGATGGAATGGGATATGAGGGTTTATATAGGGACGGATATAAGATGGTATGCGGAGCATACCCTACTCAAGAATGACCGGCGGGGTAGGATGCGAGAATTTGGAGAGGCTGTGTTATTCCTTTTTTGCCGGATATACCAGTTGCGGCTCGATTAAGATGCGGGAGCGCGGGGCATCGGGATTTTTCCTGCGCCAGAATAATTGCTCCACGGCCCGCCGGCCCACTACTTCAGGAAATAAATCGACGGTGGCCGGGCGGGGATGCAGCAGGTCCAGGAGGGGCCTTTCATTATTGCAGGATACGATATCCACGTCGGTCCCGGGCCGAATTCCCCGCTGGTTCAATTCGTGATAGACGCTGACGGCAACTAAATCTTCCGGGACATAAAGCCCGGTGGGACGGGGCGAAAGACGGCAAAATGCGTCGATCAGGCGCGAGATGGTTTGCATGTGCAAGCCATCCGTCAGCGGGTCCGGTTCGGCAGGATTGCTGCCGGCAATCAGCATTTCTGCCCGGCCGCCGGCGCTCTGGACGACAGATTGAAAGGTCTGGCCCCGCAGGTGAAAGGCCAGATGGGCGCGGATCGGATTGAGATAGGCCAGATGGGTGTGGCCCTTTTCGAGCAGATACGCAGCGGCCAGGCGGCCTGAAATTTCATGATTCGGCAGGACTTCATCGCCATAGTCAAAAACCGCATCCTGCATCCAGACCAGGGGAGCGCTGCGCAGATGGCGCTGCATATCCGGCTGGATATCCGTGCAGTACCGGTAAAAGATGATGCCGTCCACCTTGCCCTCGTCAAAGATGGGCGGGAAATCTTTATGATGGGAGGCACGGGTGAGAATCATATTGATGCCATGCTCGCGCAGCAGGGTTTCCACCCCCTTGATAATCCCCAATAGATGGGGCCGCCCCATGGCGTGATCCGGCAGGCCGCTCAGGATAAAACCGACATTGCGCGTCCCGGTCTGGTTTCGTTTTTTC
>JAKJEP010000281.1:0-4627 GCA_022705365.1 Planctomycetota bacterium
GTTAGAATGGCTCGGTCCAGACTACATCACCCGAGAAGAACTGGCCATAAGGGGGTACAATGTACCCTGGCTTCCCTTTCCTTTGTCTTGTGTAAATGGTTATGAATTATGGGGATATGATAAACTTGATTTTTGCCGCCTATCCCGCAAAAATATGATAAAAACAGTACAATTTACTATTATTTGCGGAGAAGCGGATGGATTCGATTACGCAGGGATTATTGGGAGCCGTGACGGTTCAATTGGGCTTTCGCCAGCGGATCGGTCGGGAAACCACCTGGGTGGCGGCGGCTGTGGCCGTCATACCCGATCTGGATATCCTCATTCACCCACTGCTTTCCCTTTCCGGCGCGGAATCAGGCGAGCTGGACCATATTGTAACCCATAGAGGAATAAGCCACTCGCTTCTGCTGGTTCCGTTGATGGCACTGCCAATAGCGCTGCTTTGGCGTTGGGCGAAAAATAACAAACGCCGCAGTGCGGAGCAGAAAACCGATAAGCCCATTGTTTCACCGTCTCCCGGGGCCAATTGTTCCTTTTTACTTCTGTATGGCTGCACTTTTCTGGCCCTGTTAAGTCATCCGCTGCTGGATTGGTGTACCAGTTACGGAACCCAGCTTTTTGCGCCCCTCACCTCCCGGCGATTTGCTATCGATGCGATTGCTATTATTGATGTTTTTTATACACCCATACTGATTTTCACCATTCTAGCCTGCTATCTCATACGAAAAATCCGTGCGGATAGCCGAAAGCTAACCTTATGGATCGGCTGGATCGGTTTTCTTCTCTCGGTTGGGTATATTTTCACCGGGTGGCAGTTCCACAATCAGGCGATTCGTCAGGTGAGGAAGCATTTTGTCAGGCAGCAAGGCAATTGCCCCTCCACGCAATACCGCGCTTATCCTCAATTGGGCTGCATCTGGCTGTGGCGGGTGACCGAACAGAGGCAAAATCAATGGATTGACGCCCAATGCAACCTGCTCTTCGATCCATACTTACAGCAGGTAAAATGGACCAGCGGCTCCGTTTCAGACAATCCATGGGTGCAAATTGCCCGACAGTTAGCCGCCGTTCAAACTTTCTACTGGTTTGCCATGGATCAGATCCGCCCCGAATATGACCGCCAGCCTAATCGGCATATCGTGGATTTCCATGACATGCGCTATAGCCCTGATCCGGCAGGCTTAGAAAGTTTGTGGTCTCTGCGGGTGGTTTTCGACGATGACGGCAACCTGGTTCTGGTGGATCAGGTTCGCCACCATCCGCGCAGGGACTATTCATCCATACTTCAGCAGGCCTGGCGCAATATCTGGAATTCGTGAACGAATACGGTTGTTTAGGGTTTGGGATTCGTAAAGCGCGGCACACGAACATGGCAACTTGAGCGCTGGGGATGTTTGTTCAGATAATCCTGATGGTACTCCTCCGCCGGATAAAACGGCCCGGCCGGTTCGATTTGCGTTACTACCGCATAGCCCAGCTTTTTCAATTCTGCTACGAGCTTTTCCGATATTTGCTTCTGCTGCTCATTGCGATAGAAAACGGAAGAACGATATTGGGAGCCGATGTCCGGTCCCTGGCGATTCAACTGGGTTGGATCATGAATTTCAAAAAAGAGACGGGCCAGATTCTCGTAAGAGACCTGATTGGGGTCAAAAATCACACGAACTGCTTCAGCATGGTCGGTGTTTCCGGCACAAACCTGTTCATAGGCAGGATCCGGCACCGTACCGCCGATGTATCCGGAGGTAACGGAGAGCACGCCCGGGGTCTGCTGGAAATAATGTTCCACTCCCCAAAAACATCCGCCGGCAAAAATCGCTTCCTCCGTCCGGTTTTCCTTCGGGACGGGGCAAAATACCAGAGAGGCGGAATTCACGCAATGGCGGACATTCCGCGGGGTAAAGCCTTCCCCTTCGAAGACATGGCCCAGGTGGCCGCCGCAGGCGCTGCAGAGGATCTCTGTCCGCTGGCCATCGGCATCCGGGAGGCGCCGGACAGCCCCCGGAATTTCTTCATCAAAACTCGGCCAGCCGCAATCCGAACGAAATTTGCTCTGCGAGGTATATAATTCAGCTCCGCATTGGCGGCAGATATACACTCCTCGGGCGAAATGATTCCAGTATTGGCCTGTAAAGGGCCGTTCCGTACCTTTGTGCAGGATGATTTGTTTTTCTTCCGCCGAAAGCGGCGGCAGAATTTCTTTGGTTTTCTTATCTGCTGGTTTCACCGGGATTTGTACCTCACTATATTTCTTCCAAAACCACATAAACGGGGAATTATACCCCAGAACCCGCGGCGGCCCCGCTGTCTGCCATTCCGGATGGGCGCTCAGCCACTGCTGAAGCTGATGCAGAGCTTTGCGATAGGATTTCATGGTACCCGCCCCACGGATGCCGACCGAGACTACTGTTAGCGGTTCCTCGTTTTGTACCTGAACCAGTCCGAAGGTACCGGTCTGGTCCTGTTCGGGATGACGGTAAAGGAAGGACATGGCTTTGACATCGTCCATCCTGTCGGAATCCCGGAGGGCCTCTGGTTCGTATTCCATGATTACTGGGGCGGTCATACTGATTTTACGGCTTTCGATATGCCGAAACAGCGTCATGAACTGTCGGTTTTCCTTTTCCGACGACCGGACCCAGGCGGACCGGGCAGGGGGGTAGGTCTTGATGCGAATCAGGCCCGGCAGCGAAGGTTTGGGCCAGCCATCCGGCAGCGGCGCTTCTTCGGAGATCCTAAACGTGCGGGCGGCCTGGGCATCTTTGAGGGCTTTTCTGAGAACAGCATTCTGTTGGTCTGAATCCGCGAATTCCGCCTCCGCCAGCGCCTGTGAAAGAATAACCGCTGCATCAGAGTCCGGGGACTCGCCGGAAAGTTGCTGCAGAACGGTTTGCCGCAATTCTGCGCTGGCTTCCTTTCCTATAGCCTGAGACACACCCCCCAGCCAGAACCCTACCCACAAGGCGATGATAATGTTATATGCATGGTTTTTCATGGTATTCTTCCAGTATGTTTCTGGGAAATTATAGGCGGCTGAAATCCGATAGGCAACCGGACTCGTAACGCCTGTTTCGCATACTCCATAGCGGCACTGAACCTGAAAAACAGCTACGATTTCATGTAAACATCATATCATCCGCTTTTTGTGCGGTTTCCTGACAGAGATTCCAACTCATTCCTGGCTTGTAGGGTCAGGCAACCCGATGAACCAGCAATCCATAATACCTTTAATTCAAACCGGTTAGACGGATGGCGACAATAAAGTTTTGGCGATGAATCGAATCTGGGCTTTACTGCCGCGAAAGGCCCACACCTGGGCGGTATCGTCACAGCGGGTGCGCCCCGTACCGCCGCCGATGGCGGGAATATGATATTCCAGTTCGCTGAAGTGCCCCAATCCGCTGTTCACATTGCACGCCTGCGTCGAATAGCCCAGATACCCGGTGTCTTTCCAGGGAACATCGACATACTCACCCGACGGGTTCACCGTGAAATTCCGTATGATTAAAGCCCAGTGTTTCCCGGTGGGATAGATATAACCCACCCGGCCGGCTGTGGCTATCGCGCGAATCCCGATTTTCTGCTCCCCCGGCGCTCGCATCTTGTAGCGCACTAACTGCCCTTTTGCGATTAAATCTCTGGCGGGGATATTCCCGAAGTAGATCTTGGGTTTGGTTTTCGCGTAGGTGGGTACCAGCAGATCGCCACCGTTGGGCATCTGGACCAGATTCCATAATCCCATCTGATCTTTGGTCTTTATGCTGCTGCCGATTAGTTCCAGGGAGGTGAATTGCGTATAGCCGGCATACTTAACTCCGGCCAGTTTCCTGCTAATTCCTCTTTCATAACGCAGCGGATTGGGGGCCGGCCCCACCGATTTGGTGATTTCCAGTGTGACTTCTTTTTGGGACCGGGTCAGTCCGACCGTAAAACGGTTCACCAGTTGAGTTTTTCCCCCCTTTTTCACGACCTTATAGTGGCCGGGATCAAACTGACGCGGCTGAAAGTATTTGTCCAGTTTCGGAAAATTCGGAAAAAAGAAATCCACTTCCGGGGCCAGCCAGGTCCGGTCCCCGCCGGTATTCTGCCACAGGCTGCTGCCCAGAAACGCCTTGGCGGATTTGACACTATTTAACGCCGGATTTGTCCAGTAGAAATTCTCGGAACTGCCCGGTGCGAATAATCCCAGCACCCGACCTCCATAAGGGAGCATCAGCACCCTTGTGCCATCGGGGCTGTCAAATACCAGGGTAGCTTTACCGGCTGCTTTTAGATTTTGGATTAATTTTTGACTCATTACGACATCTCCTTAAAATGAAATAGTAATGTATTCATTTACGTAAAATGCAGTGTATTCATTCTGCGTTTCCTGTCAATATATCTTATTGTGCCCAATGGCATTAGTGCGGGCAGCAGGCTACCGCCGACTGGAAATTTTATTTTGGCAAAATTATTTTTTTCTGGAAAGAGATAGATCAACCGGCAATAGTATTGATATTCCATAAGAAGAAGATTACATCGGCTAAAACGAGGATACACTTATGGCTGTTACAATCCAATGGCTGGGACACGCAAGTTTCCTAATTTCAACTACTATAAAGGTTTACATCGATCCCTGGAAGTG
>JAKJEP010000281.1:4637-4904 GCA_022705365.1 Planctomycetota bacterium
CTTGATTAGCCACAGCCATTTCGATCATTTTTCCGTGGAAGACATCGAAAAGGTATCTCATGCCGATACCTGCATCGTTGCACCGGCGGATGTTATCAAATCGCTGGGACGGGGGCAAAAAATAAAACCGGTCCAGACCATAACCTTCCCGGAGCTGATCGTTACCGCTATAGCTGCCTACAATCCCAGCAAGCAGTTCCATCCCCAATCCAATCACTGGGTAGGATATGTTGTCGAACTCGATTCGAAACGAATTTACTATGCCGG
>JAKJEP010000282.1 GCA_022705365.1 Planctomycetota bacterium
CCCTTTGCCCGGCTGGATCATACGTATGACGACGCCAGTACGGCTTCTCTGGAGTGGTCGGGTAATTTTGAGACGTTACATTTCAATAATATCATGATGGAAAAAACGAGCGAGAATAGTCTGACCGGCCAGTACAATCTGGCACCGGTCGATGAGCACCACCTGTCGGTGGGCGGCAATTTCCGCCAGGTCCATATAAACACCGATGCCGACTATGACCAGCAATGCACCTTTGAAGATGAACCGTTTGATGAATACTGGGGCAGCCTTTTTGTGATGGACCGATGGGAGGTAACCGACCGGCTGGCCCTGGAAGGCCAACTGCGCGGGGACTGGTATTCGCCCAACGACCAGTCGGACTGGTCGGGCCGTTTGTCCGGATTATATGCCCTGGATGAGGCGAAGGATCATATTCTGCGGCTGAGTACGGCGAAAGCGTATCGCAGCCCGCTGCTGGCCCTTCGGGAAATTCATGGCCACTTCTTGCCGGTGGGGCAGGGATTGTATATATTCAATACCGATAAAAGCGAGGATTTGCGAAACGAGCAAAATCTGGCCCTGGAAGCGGGGTACAGCGGCAGGATCAGTCGGCATATCACGGTCCGGCTGGATAAATATTATCAGCGTTATCAGGACCTGCTGGGGTATCGTGTGGGCAAGGACTTCTGGGGTCTGAGCCATTATACCGCGGACAATATCGCCGGCGCCGATGCCTGGGGCAGCGAGCTGGAACTGGCTTATCAGCACACCAAGGGGAAGATATCGGTGTGGTATGCGTACAACGATTTTCAGGAGGATCAGCCCCGTCAGGAGCTGCGTGCCCTGCTGCCGGCAAAGCATAAAACCGGCCTGACGGGACGGCTGTTTCTGCCGAACGGCTGGACCTTCAATGCCAACTATAAATTCACCAATACCACGCCGGGCAATCCGGCGGATTGGACCGATCATGGGATCGTACACCGGCTGGACCTGACGATTTCCAAACGGATTTTGGATGCGCGGGGCGAGCTGATGCTGGGGGTGAGTGATGTATTCAACCATACCGAGGATCCTTATCTGGGAGCCGTTAACCTGACCGGACATGAGATCCCGGGCCGGACTTTTTTTGTCCGAGTGCAATATCGATTTTAAAAATAGCATGGCGATACGAAATAAAGACAGACAAACCTCCCTCCGGCAACAGAACGGAAGCACGGTTCTTGCGGCAGTTCTGATTTTCTGCCTGGTATTTTTTCCTTGCGCGGCCCGGGCTGCCAAGAAGCAGGCGACCGAATATGAATTGAAAATGGCGTTTCTTTTTAATTTTCTGAAATATGTGGAGTGGGAAAAAGAGAAAGGGGCGGAACAAACCGAGCCGGACGCGGAGAAGCCGGATGCGGAGAAAGAACCGGAGCCCATTCGGATCGGAGTGGTGGGCAAGGACCCGTTTGAGAAGGCCTGGGAAATCGTCCAGGATAAAAAAGTAAATGACCGGAAAATCAGGTATCAGATTTTTGACCTGGCGGCAGGCGAGGAAGAACAGCAGAAACAGATGCGGGAAGAAATCCGGAGCTGCCAGGTGATTTTCGTGCCGAAAAGCGAAGGGAAGAATCTGGACCGGATTCTGGAACTGGTCAAAGACCGCCCGGTCTTAACGGTGGGGGAGACGGGGGATTTTCTCCAGAAAGGCGGCATCCTGAACTTTGTCCTGGAAGAGAATAAAATTCGTTTTGAAATCAATCTGGATACCGCCAAGGCGGCCCGTATTCAGTTCAAGACATCGGTGTTGAAATTAGCGAAGACCATTGTGCAAAAGAAGAAACAATCGGGGAAATAAGATGTTCACACTGCGGAATGGAACGATAAAACAGAAATTAACGCGTATGATCACGCTGATCAGTTCCGCGGCGCTGTTAACGACATGCGTGACGTATCTCATCCTGGAGCAACGCACCATTCAGCAGGCCCTGCAGCGGGATCTGCTGACGAAGGCCCATATGATGGTCGAGGGATGCAAGGCGACCCTGGCCTTTGACGCCCGCAGGGAAGCCCGGGACAATTTATCTACCTTTCAGGCGGATCCCTCGGTGGTCTTTGCCTGCCTTTTCGACCAGGAAGGCAAGGAATTTGCCTGGTATCAGCGTCCGGATATTCCGGATGTCATTATGCCGCCAACCCCCCAGAAGAACCGATGTTCTTTCGAGGGGGATTACCTGATCTTGTTTCAAGAGCTGGAATCGGACGGCGAATCTATCGGGACCTTGTATATACAGAGTGAAATTTCCGTTATGCGGGCCGATTTATACCGGAAGATCCTGTTGGTGGCGCTGATCACGCTGGCGGCCTGCCTGATCGCGTATCTGCTGGCGGCCCGGCTGCAAAAGCTGATTACCCGGCCGATTTCCAATCTGGTGAATGCCACGCGGGCCGTGACGGAAAAGAAAGACTTTTCGATCCGGGTCGATAAGGAAAGCAGCGATGAAATCGGCCTGTTAATTGATTCTTTCAATGACATGCTCCATCAGATCCAGCAGCGGGACTATGCCATTCAGGAAAGCGAGAAAAAATTCCGGACGCTGTTCGAGGCCTCCAGCGATGCGGTCCTGCTGATGAAAGAGGTCCAATTTTACGATTGTAATCAAAAGGCGCTGCAGATGTTCGGCTGTAGCTGCTGGGAGGAATTGGAACACCGAACGCCTTTTGATTTTTCGCCGTTTCTCCAGGCCAATGGCCAGGAATCCCGAGGGCTGGCAGAAGCGTATGTCCGGAAAGCGCTGGAAAACGGCAGCCAGCGTTTTGAATGGCTACATACCAAGCGTGACGGCACGATCTTTGATGCCGAGATTTTGCTGACGGCGATGGAAATCGGCGGCCAGACCGTTCTGCAGTCGGTGGTGCGGGATATTAGCGAGCACAAACGGGCGGAGGCGGAACTGCGAAAACACCGAGATCATCTGGAGGAGATGGTGAACGAACGGACCGAGGAGCTGGAGACGATTATCCAAGCCAATCCGTCGGGGATCATCGTGGTGGACATGGCCAGCGGCAAGATCGTGCGAATCAACCAGAAGGCCTGCGAACTGACCGGGTACAGCCAACTGGAGATTGTCGGGAATTCCTGCCATCAGATTTTCTGTGCCGGGGAGCAAACCCGATGCCCGATTCTGAGTGATAACCAGGAACCGGGCAATTCCGAGCAGACGCTGACGCGAAAAGACGGGCGGAAAATGGCCGTGCTTAAAAGTGTGAGCCGTATCACCGTTGACGGGCGGGATCATTTGCTGGAGTCGTTTATTGATATCACCGAACGAAAGCAGATGGAGCAGCGGCTGCGGGAGGCGAAAGAAGAGGCGGAACGGATCAATCAGCGGCTGGAAATCTCGATTGAGCGGGCCAATACCCTGGCGCAGGAAGCCCGGGTGGCGGCGTCGGCCAAGAGTGAATTTCTGGCGAACATGAGCCACGAAATCCGCACACCCATGAACGGGATCATGGGAATGACGGGCCTGCTGCTGGAAACGGACCTGGCGGAGGAGCAGCGGGACTACGTGGAAACGATCCACAGTTCCTCCCAGACGCTGCTGACCATTATCAATGACATTCTGGACTTTTCCAAGATTGAGGCGGGGAAAATGGTGATTGAGCCGATTTCCTTCGATCTGGTCTCCATGATCGAGGAAATGTCCCATATGCTGGCCGGCCGCGCCCACGAAAAGGAGCTGGAGTTCATTTTGAAATTTTCGCCCGACATTCCCCAGCGGGTGATCGGCGATCCGGTGCGGATCCGGCAGATTCTGACCAATTTCATCAGCAATGCCGTTAAATTTACGAACGACGGCTATATTCTGGTAAAAATCGAGAGTGAACCGGGGGAAGGGGACCGGCTCAACCTGCGGTTTGTGGTGGAAGACACCGGTATCGGCATTCCGGCGGACAAACAGCAATCGATCTTCGACAAATTCACCCAGGCGGACGCCTCCACGACCCGGAAATACGGCGGGACCGGCCTGGGCCTGGCCATTTCCAAACAACTGGTCGAGCTGATGGGAGGAAAAATCGGCGTCGAGAGCCAGCCGGGCGAAGGGTCCGCCTTCTGGTTCACCCTGCCTGTCACCCGCGACAGCCGGTGCATTACCGAAACTCTGCCCCGCATCCCTCTGCGGGGCGTGCGGGTGCTGGTGGTGGACGACAATGAGGTCAATCGGAAAATATGCAGTGAACAACTGGCCTATTACCAGGTGCCCCATACGGTTTGTTCCTCCGGGCCGGAAGCGATCTCCTGTTTGCGGGAGGGCTGGAAGGCGGGCGATCCGTATCCCATTGCGATCATTGATTACCAGATGCCCCAGATGGATGGCATCACGCTGGCGGAAACCATCAAAGCGGATCCGGACCTTCGGGAAACACTGCTCATTATGCTTTCTTCGATCGGAAAAACGGGCCATACCAAACGGGCCTCTGCCTCCGTCATCGACGCCTGCCTGGTCAAACCGGTCAGCATGTTCAAACTGATGGAGACCCTCTGCGCCGTGTGGAACGCCAAACAGGTCGGATTTGACGGTCCGGTGGTGAGCCATGCCGGCCCGAAAGCACCTGCGGCCGGCAGTCCGGAACCGAAGGGAGGGGAGAAGATCATTTCCGCGTATGTCCTTCTGGCAGAAGACAATGCGGTGAATCAGAAGGTGGCATCCATCCTGCTGGAGAAGCTGGGCTGCATCGTGGATATCGTGGCCAACGGGAGAGAAGCGGTGACGCAGGTCAAAAAACAGGCCTACGATATCGTCTTTATGGATTGCCAGATGCCGGAAATGGACGGTTATGAAGCCGCCGCCGCCATCCGCCGGTATGAAGGGGTGGCCCGGCATACGGCCATCGTGGGATGACCGCCAATGCGATGCAGGGCGACCGGGAAAAATGCA